>JAYSVE010000294.1:0-4491 GCA_043718725.1 Methylibium sp. | reverse complement strand
CGCCTGGGAGCGCGACAACACCGGCCCGCGCCCCTATGCGGCGGGCACCTGGGGGCCGGCGGCGGCGAGCGCGCTGGTGGCGCGCGACTGCTTTGCCTGGTCCGAGGAGCAGTGATGTCGACCCCTCGCCCAACGAGTACGCTGGCCGATCCCCCGAGGGGATCGGGCCTTGCTTGGGGCGGCCCGGCGCGGCGGCCCGTGTTCTCCCGCCCACGGCGCGGTGATGCTTGACCGCATCCGCGCCGCCATCCCCGCGCTGCCGCCGGCCGAGCAGCGCGTGGCCAGACTGGTGCTGCTGGACCCGCGCAGCTTCGCCAACCTGCCCGTCACCGAACTGGCGGAACGCGCCCACGTCAGCAAGCCCACGGTCGTGCGCTTTTGCCGCAGCGTCGGCTACGACGGCCTGACCGACTTCAAACGCAAGCTCGCCGGCAGCGTCAACGAGGGCGTGCCGTTCGTGCACCGCGCCGTCGACGAAGACGACAAGGCCGGCGACATCGTCGTCAAGGTGATCGACAACGCGGTGAGCGCGCTGCTGCGCTACCGCAACGACGCCACCAACCACGCCTTCGAGCGCGCCATCGTCGCGCTGGCCGAAGCCGGCAACGCAGGCCGGCGCATCGAGTTCTATGGCGTCGGCAATTCCGGCATCGTGGCGCTGGACGCCGAGCACAAGTTCTTTCGCCTGGGCGTCACCGCGGTGGCGTGCAGCGACGGCCATGTGCAGGTGATGAGCGCCACCATGCTCAGGCCCGGCGACTGCCTGGTCGTCATCAGCAACTCCGGGCGCAGCCGCGACCTGCTCGACGCCGCCGAGATCGCGCGCAAGAAGGGCGCCACGCTGATCGTCATCACCGCAAGCGACTCACCGCTGGCGCAACTCGGCCAGGGCGGCGCCAACCAGATCCTGCTGGCCGTCGACCACCCGGAAGACTACGACCGCTACAGCCCTATGGTGTCGCGCCTGCTGCACCTGGTCGTCATCGACATCCTCACCACCGCCGTCGCCCTGCGCCTGCCGGGCGAGTTGCGGCCGATGCTGCAGGAGATCAAGAAGAATTTGCGGGCCAAGCGGTACGCGCGCGACGAGTAAGTGGGGCGGGATAGAGTTTGAGTTGAGCGGCGCCGTCAGGTGCCGGTGTCGACGAAGGGGCAACTCGCATTCTCGCCAGGTACGGCATTCTTCGCGAGGAACATCGACCTTCCTGCCGGCGTGCGCGTGCCGCGGCCTTGCCGGCGATCACATGATCGTCGTCGCCATCGCTGACTACCACGCCCGGCACTCCACGTCGCGCCTTCTTGTCGCTGTTCAACCTCGGTCGCAAACGCGACAGTGGCCCGAAGACAAAGCGAGTTCGACGAAGGAAGAATCGCCACCGCGATTCATTTCGGCTTGATGCGGCTTGACCGATGGGGAAGGCTTCGTAGTTTGAGTTGAGCGGCCCGCTGGTGGATGTCCGCTCGAGCGAAGAACTAGGCGTCATCGCGGCTTGCAAAAGTGCTAACGCCGCCTTTCGCCGTGCTCAGGATCACGATGCTGATGCCGAACGACGAGGACTCGAACGCCAGCAGGCGTAGGCTTGAAAATAACTGTGTAGGGGAAGCGATTCAGCGGAAAGGATGCCCGTTCGTCTCCGGCGGGGGTTCCCAGACCTGGGTCCTGTGCAAGCAGGCGAGCAACTCGGTCGAACTCGTCGAGAAAGCGCACAACGACACCACCGCTCGCGTTCTTCCTGTATCTGCGGCATGCCTCATCCAAGTCCAGGTCCGCACCTGGATGAAGCGTGTAGCTCATCCGTACTTCGCACGCAGGCGTCCCAGCGCTGCCGGACCATCGACTTCGACAACTTGGCCACTCTCGATCTCTGCATCACGTTCGGCTGCAACGCCATTCCAGGCTTCGTCTCGCGCTTTGTCTTCGTCAAGGCTCAATATGAGCCTATCAAGCAAGCGGGCACGATCTTCGGCGGACAGCTTGAGAACTTGTGCGGCGATCACGTCAAGCTCTACCTGCATCTCGCACTCCCCATGAGAGGTGAAAATCCGTAGCTTGCCACAACTTCAAGAGTGCCCTGCCGTGCCGCCGAGTGCAGCAGGTGCCATTTGACGCCAACTGGAAATGAGCAAAATCCGCGCGCCAGGAAACAGGGGCAACAGGCGCAAGCGCAAGTGGCCTGGCTTCCGCTCGCATCCGCACCGCACTGAGCCTTTTCCCACGGCTTGCAGCGAGGATCGCGCCGAAGTCCAGACAGCGCCTGAGCACGACACAGGCGTGTTCCGCGGCAAAGGCCATGATTTCCGAATGCGGCGCTGGCTCGACCGATAACAGACCAATGAACTTACCGAATGCCCGAACCGATAAGCAACACCGCCCATCGCGGTGACAGGTTCATGTCGATGACCAGCTTCTTGCGCCGGCCAGCGTGACCTCTCGTTCTTCGGCGCGTCAAGCTGCGTAGCGAAGCGCCTGCATGATGTCCTCGCGTTCAAGGTAAGGGTAGTCGGCGAGAACGTCTTCAACGCTGTGGCCCGCGCCGATCTGGCCGACGACCATGCTCACTGTGACGCGCATGCCGCGCATGCCGCGAATGCAGGCTTTGCCGCCCATGACCTCGGGCTGCTGGGTGATGCGATCCAGACCGATCATGATCATCTCCTTGGAAACAGTCTTTCCACCGGAACCAATATGCCACACGAATCCCGATGCACTCCCGCAGCGGCTACCTCACGTCCTGAATCGTCTCCCCCTTCAACATCCCCATGTCCTGAATGTTGAACCGCCGCCGCCGCCACCCTGCAATCGTGCGGCGGATGTTGCCCAGCGAGATCAGGTAGTAAAGGCCCTTGAAGGCCTTCAGCGAGGCCCAGTAGGGGGTCTTGCCGTAGATGTCGCCGGCCAGCAGCGACATCAGCGCTTCCTTCACGCGCATCGGGTTGGCGGGGTACATGAACATCTCGCGGATGGTCGGGTTGGTGACGCGGTAGATGAACCACGAATACTCGCGCGGGCCCTTGCGCATGGTCTTCTCGAATTGCTTGCGCGCGTTCGCCGCCTCGGCCGGACGGTCGAGGTGGGTGGCCACCACCTCGGCGCCGTCAAAGGCGCTGTGCATGGCCAGGTACACCCCGGACGAAAACATCGGGTCGATGAAGGTGAACGCGTCGCCCAACATCAGGTAGCGCTCGCCGCTGCAATGCCGGCTGATGTAGGAGAAGTTGCCGGTGGCATGCACCGCGTCGTCGACCAGCGTGGCCTGCTCAAGGCGGCGCGCCAGTTCGGGACACAGCGCAATGGTGTCGTTGAAAAACGCCTTCAGCGGCTTGTCGCGCGACTTCAGGTAGTAGGGCCAGCACACCGCGCCGACGCTGGTGCTGCCGTCGGCCAGCGGGATGAACCAGAACCAGCCGTGCGGGAACCAGCAGATGCTGATGTTGCCTTCGCGTCTGCCCGGCAGCCGCTCGGCGTTGGTGAAGTGGCCGAACAGCGCCGAGCTGTTGTGCTCGGGGTTCTTGTCCTTGATGCGGAACTTGTTGGCCAGCAAGGTGTCGCGGCCGGAGGCGTCGACGACAAAGCGGGCGCGCCAAGTGCGCAGCAGCTTGCCGCCCGCGCCGTCTTCGTGCTCGGCCTGCACGGTGGCGCCGTCGGCGTCGAAAGCCACATCGCGCACCTGGCAAGCCTCAAGCGTGCGCGCACCGCGGGTGGCGGCGTTGCGGAACAGGATCTCGTCGAGGTCGGAGCGGCGCACCTGCCACGAGTAGGGCATGGACTTGTCCCAGGCGTCGGCGAATTCGACGTAGGAGCGGTGCTCGTGCTCGATCGACACGAACTCGATGCCGTACTTGGGCATGCCGATTTTCTCGACCTGGTCGCGCACGCCCAGGCGCTCGAACAGGCCCACGTTGGCGGGCAGCAGCGATTCGCCGATGTGAAAGCGCGGGTGCCGGGCCTTCTCGATCAGCACCACATCGCGGCCCTGCTGGGCCAACAGCGCGGCGATCGTGGAGCCGGCCGGCCCGCCGCCGATGACGAGCACGTCGCAGGGCTCGGTGGCGGTGCCGGCGCTGTCCTTGGGGAGGTCTTGCAGATTCATGGGCGTTCGCAACGTTGACGGGAGCCGGCATTTTGCCGCAGCGCGCCAGTGGCCTTGGCCGGCCAGCGCGCGTCAGCGGGCCTTGCGCAAGGTCAGGTTGATGCGCTGCTCGCCGGGCCGCCCATCGGCGCCGGCCTTGAGCGCCAGCACGCCGTGGTAGGCCAGCCGCGCGGGCCCGCCCCACACGACCACGTCGCCATGGGTCAACGGGACGCGCTGCGCCTGGTCGGCGCGCCGCAAGCCGCCGAACAGAAAGACCGCCGGCAGGCCCAGCGAGATCGAGACGATGGGCGCGCCGAAATCGCGTTCGTCCTTGTCCTGGTGCAAGGACAGCCGGGTGCCGGCCACATAGCGGTTGACCAGGCAGGCGTCGGGCACGAAGCCCGGGAAGCCGCTGCGC
>JAYSVE010000293.1:0-1947 GCA_043718725.1 Methylibium sp. | reverse complement strand
GGCCAATGTCGCCACCCTGCCCTCCGCGCTGCGCGCTGGTGCCCCAGATGATGTCGTCCACATCTGCCGTGTTGATTCCGGTACGTGCAGCAATCGCTTTCAAAACCGCAGCGCCAAGATGCTGGGGATGCAAGTCTGCCAGCGCGCCTTTGCCCGCCTTGCCGATGCCTCGTGGCGTGCGGCAGGCATCGATGATGAGGGCATCTGGCATGGGGAACTCCTAAGCTTGTGCAATGATGAAGGACTGTCCATTCTGTGCCCAAGCCGCTATCGCGCGCTGTCTCAAACAGGTCACAAGCAGCCAAATCATCAAAAAAAAGGGCAAGCTCTTGAAGAGCCTGCCCTGTGTAATTGACCCCTGTTTGGGTCACCTGGAGATTGGCGTCGGTAGCATCACGGAACTGGTGCTTTGCTCGCCCAGGGTATTCGCCTTGGCACCGACATGCTTGACTTTAATGGAACGCCTGTTCGCGTCAAGACAGGCAAGTTGAAGCAACCGGCGGGTTTGAGAACTAAGTCTCAGATTGACGGGAATCTTCAGCCGAAGGGCTTTTAGCTGAGGTCCACGGCAAGGTCGACGGTTCGCGCGGGGGCCTGCATACGGGTCTGGCTTGGCTTGCCAAGATCCTTGTCGCCGCGAGCGGCGGCGCGAACTGTATCCAGCAGGTTCTGGTCCGAGTAAGGCTTGATCAGGAAGGCATTGACTCCAACACTCAAAGCATGCTCGCGGTGCTTGTCCTGCCCGCGTGACGTCAGCATGATGACGGGCACATTGGGCTGATCCGAGCGGTTGCGGATGAACTCGGTCAACTCAAAACCGTTGAGCTGGGGCATTTCGAGGTCGGTGAGGATCACCGAGAAGCGGCCGTCCAGCATGGCGCGCATCGCCTCCAGGCCGTCGCGTGCCAAGGTCACCTTGTAGTTTTCGTCGCGCAGCAAGGCACCGATGGTGTTGCGAACGGAAGAAGAATCGTCCACCACCAAAACGTGCTGCTGCTCCTGCAATGCCGCCTGCAGGTCGCGCAAGCCCTGCGCCTGCACGGGCAGGGGTCGGCGCGAGAGATCAATCAAGTCCAGCATGAGCGCCAGGCTGCCATCTGCCAGCGTGGCCACGCCGCTGATGCCAGGCATGCTGTCGATCAGCTCGGGCGGTGGCGACACCAGGTACTCGCGCGCTTCAATGATGCGGTCGACCTCGATTCGGCGAAGCGTACCGTCTACATTCACGACCAGCGAAGGCTTATTGCTGGCACCCACGCGATCCTCGGTCTGGCTTGCGCCATGCAACAGTTGCGGCAGCGAGACCACGGGCATGCCTGCACTCAAATCGGCAACTTCTGTAGGCACGTCCACGGTAAAAGGGGCAGGCTCGGCACGCTCAAGCTGGGTACTGGGTACGAGGAATTTCTCGCCATCGGCCTCCAACAGCAGCGCATGCACGGTGCCGATGGATGACAGCACAAACAGCCGGAATTCGGTGCCAAAACCCAACTCGGACGACACGGCAATATTGCCCTGCAACGACGATACAGCCTGCGCCACAGCATCCAAGCCCACACCTCGTCCCGAGGTTTCGGTGACGGCGGAACGGGTTGTGAAACCCGGTAAAAAAATCAAACGACCAATTTCTTCGTCGGTCAGCTCGGCGTCAACCGGTACCAGGCCGCTCCATTGCGCTTTGTTCAAAATAGCGGAATAGTCCAGACCCCGGCCATCATCGGTGATGGTGATAACCACGCCACTGCCACGCGCGGCAAAATTAACTTCAATGCCTCCCTCTTCAGGCTTGCCCAGGGCCAGCCGTTCATCCGGCGCCTCGATGCCATGGTCAACGCTGTTTCTGAGCAGATGCAACAGGGCCTCGGACAGAGGACCAAGCACCGCCGCGTCAACCCGCAGATCGTCACCGCTGATGTTGATGCTGGCACGCTTTCCCACCGCCACACA
>JAYSVE010000292.1:0-4496 GCA_043718725.1 Methylibium sp. | reverse complement strand
GCCGACCGTGTATGTCGTTCGCAAGCGGTGGGGCGATGCAGTCAACCAGTTGCGGCTGACCGTCGACGGTGGCGCGCCGGTGGTGACGACGCCTGAGTCCTTCGTGCGCCTGCGGATGCGGCCCGGCCCGCACACGACCTCCGCTGCGTGGAGCGAGCGTTCGGCCGAAGTGGCGGTCGCCGGCGCGGAGTCACCGAATCTGCCCCTCTACCGCCAAAACGACGTGCAACACCCAGCCAGAGAACGTCCGCGCCTGACGGCGCTCCAAGCATCTCCTGTCAGGGCGCCTTCAGCTTCTTGATTTCTTGATCGACCAGGGCCTTCAACTGCGCTTCACCGAAGTCGCGCAGCGGCGTACCGTTCACGAAGAAGCCCGGTGTCCGGTCCACCTTCAAGGCCTTCATGTCGGCGACGTCCTGCTTGAGCAATTGATCGATCACCGGGCTGTTGGCCTCTGATTTGGCCTTCGCCACGTCCAGCCCGATGTCCGCGATCAGTTCCCAGATCAGTTCGGGCTGCGGGTGGTCGTGCGCAGCCCAGCGTGGCTGAGAGGCCATGGTCTGTTCCAGCGCTTCCCAGTACTTGCCCTGCAGCCTCGCCGCTTCCAGTATCTTGACCGCCGTATCAGAGCCTTTGTGCAGCGGCGCATAACGCACCACCAGCCTGACCTGGCCAAAGCTCGCGTTGACCATGCCCTTGACAATCGGATAGAAGGCCCGGCAGGTCTCGCACGCAGGGTCGAAAAACTCCACGATGGTGACCTTGGCGGCGGGGTTGCCGAAGATCGGCGAGTGCGCTCGGACCAAGGCTTCGCTGTTCGTCTGCAAGGCCTGGGTGACTTCCTGTTTGGAACCCGCCTTGAACAACACGGCCCCGGCAATGAAGGCCACCACGACGGCTGCGGCGGTCGACAGGACAAGCCACTTTTTGTTCATGTCTTCATCCTTTTGTAAGCCGCCCACAAGAGCGCAAGTATTGCCGTGAAGGCGATCAGTGAGAGCAACGGGATGGGAACAAAGCCCGCCACCTGCACATCGGCGTCTGCACACGACCCTCCCTTGCCGCACGGCACCAGCCCCTCGGACACCACGCCCCAGAAAACCAGGCAGTGATAGACCGCCATGCTCCACCCAGCCCCGGCCAGCGGCAAGGCGTAGCGCAGGCTGCGACCGTCGTGCTCCATCAGGCCAACGCCAAGGATCAGCGCCAGGGGAAACATGGCGATGCGCTGGTACCAGCACAACACGCAGGGTGTCATGCCCATCACCTCGCCCAGGAAGAGCGCCCCTGCGGTGGCAAGCAAGGCGATCAGCCAGGCCAGGAACAGCGGCGTCCAGAGCAGTCCTTGGACTCGACTTCCCTCAAGCTGATCTGGAGCGTGCTCTATGGACATGAGGCAGGTGCGTGAATGTCGTATTCGACCTCCGTCAGGCTGAACGTGCGAGCGCACCGGGCGCTGCCATTGTCGCCGCCTCGAAGGCGGCGGCGCGGGGTGAGACTGCTTTCATGATGTCTTGACTCCCTTCTTCAGCAGCCGAAGTCCGTTGCCCACGACCAGCAGGCTGGCCCCCATGTCGGCAAATATCGCCATCCATATGGACGCGTTGCCGAACACCGCCAGCACCAGGAACACGAGCTTGATGCCCAGGGCCAGCGAGATGTTTTGCCACAGCACGGCGTGAGTGTCCCGCGACAGTTGCACGGTCTCGGGAATGCGGCGCAGGTCGTCGTTCATCACCACCACGTCGGCCGCTTCCATCGCGGTGTCGGTGCCGGCCGCGCCCATCGCCACGCCGATGTCGGCCTGCGCCAGCGCCGGGGCATCGTTGATGCCGTCACCGGTCATCGCGGTCGGCCCATGCTGGGCCTGCAGCGCCTTGATCGCCTGGAGCTTGTCCTCGGGCAACAGATTGCCGCGCGCTTCGTCGATGCCGGCTTCGTGAGCAATGGCGGTCGCGGTGGCCTGGTTGTCCCCGGTCAGCATCACCGGCGTGATGCCCAGCGCCTTCAGCGATGCCACGGCCTCGCGCGACGACGACTTGATCGTGTCTGCCACCGCATACAGTGCCAGCACACCAGAGGCTGAGGCCAACAGCGCGACCGTGCGGCCTGCCTCCTCATGCCCCTTCAGCGTGGCCTCGAGTGCGGGCGAGCACTGCCCGCGCTCCTCGATGAGCCGGTGGTTGCCGAGCGCAAAGTTGACGCCGTCGACATCGGCCTGCACACCACGGCCGGCCAGCGCCTTGAAGCCGCTGACCTGCAGCGTCGAGGGTTTGAGTCCCTGGGCGATGGCCCGCGACACCGGGTGATCGGAATGCCCGGCCAGCGCGGCGGCCACGCTCGCCACCTGGGCGGCATCGGCGTCTGGGTCGATCGCCTCGATGGCGACGAGTCTGGGCTTGCCTTCGGTGATCGTGCCGGTCTTGTCGAGCGCGATCGCCTTGAGCTTTCGGGCGCCCTCAAGGTAGATGCCACCCTTGATCAGGATGCCGCGACGGGCTGCGGCAGCCAGGCCGCTGACGATCGTGACAGGCGTCGAGATGACCAACGCGCAGGGGCAGGCAATGACCAGCAACACCAATGCCTTGTAGATCGCCTGCATCCAGGTCCAGTCCAGCAACCACGGCCCGAGCAGCGCCACCGCCAGCGCGACCACGAAAACCGCCGGCGTGTAGACCGCGGCAAAGCGATCCACAAAGCCCTGGGTCGGCGCGCGCGTGCCCTGCGCCTCTTCCACCGCGTGGATGATGCGCGCCAGCGTCGAGTTCGAAGCCAGGGCCGTGACCTTGAATTCGAAGGTGCCGGTCTCGTTGATCGTGCCTGCGAAGACCGGGTCGCCCACGGCCTTGTCCACCGGGATACTCTCGCCTGTCACCGGCGCCTGGTTGATGCTGGAGTTGCCTTCTTCGATCACACCGTCCATCGGCACGCGTTCCCCAGGGCGCACGCGCACGACGGCGCCGAGTGCGACCGACGCGACCTGCACGTTCAACCAGGTGCCATCGGCCTGGCGCACCGCCGCTTCCTCCGGCGCCATCTCCAGCAGGCCCTTGATCGCGTTGCGGGCACGATCAACGGCACGCGCCTCGATCGCCTCGGCGATGGCGTACAAGGCCATGACCATCGCTGCCTCGGGCCACTGGCCGATCACGAATGCGCCGGTGACCGCCACCGTCATCAGCGCATTGATGTTGAGGCGGCCATGGCGCAGCGCGGTCAGGCCCTTCTTGTAGACATCGAAGCCGGCAAGCCAGATTGCCGCGGCCGACACGGCCAGTCCCGCGCCCGTCCACACCTGCGTGTCCGGGGCGAAAAAGCCCAACAGTTCGGCGCCGATGGCCAGCAACAGTGCCCCACCCAGACGCCAGGCGCCGGCCGATCCGGCCCCGGGCTCATGATCGTCCTCGGCCCGGCTTGCGGCGTCTGTCGAACCCGCGCTGGGGTCAGGCAACGGCTGTGGATCGAAGCCCGCCTTTCGGATGGCGGCGACGGCCTGCAGGGCGGCGGCTGCGGGCGCATCGATGGCCAGTGTGCGTTGGCCGAGCTGAAATGTCAGCGCCCGGATCCCGTCGATGCTGTCGACAGCACGACGGATTTCCGACTCCTCGCTGGCGCAGTCCATCGTGGGCACACGAAAGCGTGACCACCCCTTCACGCTCGCGCCCTCCAGGGGCGTCGCCAGCGGGCGGGCATCGGAATGGCATGTGCCGCAGTGGTCCGTTGCGGCGGCCTTGATCGCGTTCAACGGCGGGGTTTGTATGCTTGTTTTGTTCGTGCTCACGAGGCTTCCTTCTGCTTGTGGCTGCGATTGAAAACCCTGTAGCCGATGTAGAGTCAAGCCCTGGACGACAAGAGGGATTCAGCATGCGCATCGGCAATCTGGCCGAGGTGACCGGCACGCCGGTCGAGACCATCCGCTCTTCCTACAATCTTTCTCGATGCCAACTGGCATCGCCTGTGCCGCAACAGCGGGGCGGGCGACCACCCGAGAAGGAGACTTCAATGCAGCGTAGACATGGTCGCTGTCTGCTCAAGCGCATTGAAGAACACAGGGATCTCGGAGGGCGACTGGGCTCTGTCCCGAGCTTCGCTTATCAACTTTGGCCCGCGAGGGGCGCTCGCCTTGCGCCACAGATCGATGCGCCCGCGTCAAAAGCAGTCGCGCCTTGGCCAGAGTCAGAAACATCCCGTGGTCCCGTTCCACCAGGTCTCGTGGCTTCTTGGTCCCGAGACTCGAGTCGTACTGGCCTCTCACCAAGGTTTCACCGCGTCCGTTGATCCACTGGTCGAACCGGAAACGCACCACTCCCGTGCGTGACGGCGACGTACAACCCCTGCTGATCGGCAGCCTTGCAGATCTTTCCCGTGGCCTTCAGCGCCTTCAACTTCATGTCAGTGAGCATCTCGTTCCCGACCTGATTCCGACAACCGATGCCGTCAGGGGAATTTGACGGTACCAACCGTGGTCGCTCAAGGACCGGCTCTTCAATACCGCC
>JAYSVE010000291.1:0-1951 GCA_043718725.1 Methylibium sp. | reverse complement strand
CACGGTGCCTACTACACGGTGCGCCGCGAGCCGCGCCTGTTGTCGGCCCGCCAGCGGGTCGAGGGGCCGCGCTCGGCCTACATCGGGCAGGAGGTTTTTCTGTCGCTGGTCGACCCGAACAACGCGCCGTTGCGCGAAGACATTCGCCAGCTCTCCTTGACCGCGCTGGTCACCAACCGCGACCTGCCGACCTTGCTGCCCGGATCCAGCAGCACCTGGGTGCTCGACGGTGCCGGCCCCGCGGGCCGCATCGAAACCCTGCGCGGCCCGACCCGGCCGGTGCAACGCCTGGCGCGCGGCGATGCGGGCTGGGCCCTGGTGAGCCTGCTCACGCTCAACCACCTCAGCATTGCAGGGGTTGACAGTGCGCGCGCCGCCAGCGCGCTGCGCAGCCTGCTGGCGCTGTTCGGTCCCGAACAAGACCCGGCCTGGACCAAGCAGGTCGACGGCATCCAGGCGGTCAACGCCCGCTCGGTGGTGCGGCGCCTGCCTTTCCCCGGGCCGCTGACCTTCGGCTGCGGCGTCGAAGTCACCGCCACCGTCGACGAGATGGGCTTCCAGGGTGGCAGTGCCTTCCTGTTGGGCACGGTGCTGGACAGCTTCTTCGCGCGCCAGGCGTCGGCCAACAGCTTTTGCGAAACCGTGTTGCGATCGGCCTCGCGCGGGGAAATCCTGCGCTGCCAACCCCGCATCGGCGCGCGTGCGGCGTTGTGAGCCAGCATGACTTCCAACCCTGCGCCGACCTTCAGCCCGATGCTCCCTGCGGGCGACGCCGGGATCGGCCGCGCCGCCGCAGCGCAAGCCTTGAACGAGCGCCGCAACCGCGTGTTCGACGCCTTGGCGCGCGAACCCTGGGCGTTTGACTTCTTTGCGCTGTTGCGCCAGATCGAGGGCTTGTTTTCCAACTCACCCAGGCTGGGCGCGGCGCTGCGCCCAAGTGCCGAACCGGTGCGCCTGGGGCAGGACCCGGAGCTTGATTTCGCGCCCGCCGCGGTGATGTCGTTTCGCACCAGCGCGCGCACGCCGCCGCGCATCGGTGTGCGGTTTCTCGGCCTGTTCGGCCCGATGGGCCCGCTGCCGCTGCACATCACCGAATACGCGCGCGACCGCCTGCGCAACCACGGCGACGCCACGTTCGCCGCCTTTGCCGACATCTTTCACCACCGCACGCTGTTGCTGTTCTACCGCGCCTGGGCGCAGGCCCAGCCGGCGGTGCAGGCCGACCGCGCCAATGACGATCAATTCGCAAAATGGGTCGGTGCGCTGTTCGGCCAGGGCCCGGCGCCGTTGCGCCAGGCCGACTCGGTGCCCGACGCCGCCAAGCGCCATGTCAGCGGCCACCTTGCCCGGCCCACGCGCAATGCGGAGGCTGTCGCCAAGGTGCTGCGCCAGTATTTCAGCGTGCCGATCCGGGTCGAGTCGTACGTCGGCCACTGGATGGCCTTGCGCCCGGAAGACCGCAGCCGCCTGGGCGGGGCCGCGGGGCGCCGCACCGCCGCGCTGGGCGTGTCGGCGGTGGCCGGCGCCAAGGTCTGGGACCGGCAGTACAAGGTGCGCCTGCACATCGGCCCGCTGACCCATGCCGAGTACCGCCAATTCCTGCCGGGCCAGCGCTCGCTGGTCGAGCTGCGCGACTGGATGCGCCAGTTGCTCGGCTTCGAGATGCTTTGGGACGTGCGCCTGGTGCTCAAGGGCGCCGAGGTGCCCCGGCTGTCGGCCGGCGCTGCACAGCAGCCCAAACCCGCCCCTGCCTGCGCGCTGGGCTGGGACACCTGGCTGCTTTGCAAGGGCCCGCACCCGGACGGTCGCGCGCTCGTCCTGAACCCGTCGCGCATCGCTGCGCATCCACCCCCGCAAAGGACAGACCATGGCTGAAATCAGTCGCACCGCGTTGTTCGGCAAGCTCAACCCGCTGGCCTACAAGGCCATCGAGGGTGCCACCGTGTTCTGC
>JAYSVE010000030.1:0-5607 GCA_043718725.1 Methylibium sp. | reverse complement strand
CTGAACCCGGCTTGTACCCAGTAGCCGCGCACCCCGCGAACAAAAAGTTCAAGCGCGACAGGGGTTTACGTTTTGGAGGGCGCCAAAGTTCGGGCTAGCCGCAACTGCCGATGTGGCCGCATGCGGTGCAGAACTCGCAGCCGTCCTTGTGGATCAGCGTGGCGTTGCCGCACTCGGGGCAGCGCGCCCCGGCCATCGGCGCGGGCTGGGTTGAGGACGACTCGGGCAATTGCAGGATGCCCATCTCGCGCAGCGGATAGCCGTCTTCGTCGAGCACGCCCAGCATTGCGTAGCGGTGGATGATCAGGCGGGCCAGGTAGGCCACCGTCGATGGCCACGTCTGCTGCCGCTGCCGGCCGGGCGCCAGGCCCGGCACGAAGGCCATGAAGTGGCCCAGCGGCTCGGCATAGCTCAGCAGCTTGCGCAGCTTCATGCCAATCCACGCCGGGTCGAGCACGCGCATGTCCAGCGACAGGACACGCGCCAGGCCGTCCATTGCGCGCGGGTAGTTGCCCGAAAACCCGAGGGCGCAGGGCCGTGTGACCGTGCCGGCCTGGCCGTCCGGCAGCACGATCTCCTTGAGCGTCAGCGTGAAGGCGTCGTCACTGACCGGGTTGCGGATGTCGGCCGACCAGGCGAGCGTGCCGCTGGGCCCGGTCTGGGGTTCGTCGCGGCTGAACATCGCGTCGATCACCGGTGTGGGGCCGGTGTCTGCCGACCACAGCGCCAGTTGTTCGCAGCGCCAGTGGATCACCGCGGCGGTGGCGGCCACCACGCCGGGGAAGCGGCGCAACTCGCCGTGCGGCGGGAACGGCATGTCGAAGGTCCGCTCCTCCTGCACGGTGGCCAGGGCCTCCAGTTTCAGGCGCACCCAGGCGCTGTCCTTGGCGCGCAGGTCCATCGACAAGGTCTTGGCCAGCGCGCCCAGGCCGCGCGGCTGCTCCGCCCCGTTGACCCACACCTCGAAGGGCTGAGACCGCACCGAGACAGCCGCTGCGTGCTGGCGCGTCGCGGCCTCGGGCCTGCCATCGTCAGGCAGTTCGCCGATGAAGAGCGCGAACTCGCCGAACGGGTGGCGCACCATGTAGGTCCACGCGGTGTTGCCCGCGGGCAGGTCCGGGCGCCCGGGCCAGCGCAGCGATGCCAGCACCGGTTGCGGCATGCGCTCCAGCGTCAGACGCTGGTTCGCGTGCAACGTCGTCAACGCCGGCGCGGGTGGGGTCGATGCGGGCGCCACGCTCAACACCGAGCCGAGCACGGCGTTGGGCCGGTAGGTGGCCAGGCCCTTGAGGCCCGACTTCCAGGCGCGCAGGTACAGGTCCTGGAAGTCGGCGTAGGGGTAGTCGGCCGGCACGTTGACGGTCTTGGAGATCGCGGTGTCGACGAACGGCGCCACCGCCGCGGCCATTTCCTCGTGCGCCTGCGCGCTCAGTTGCAGCGCGGTGACGAAGGCCGGCGTCAGCGGCGCGTCGTTGCCTTTCATGTGCCGATACAGCCGCCAGGCGTGGTCCTGCACGGCGTATTCCTTGAACGTGCCGGAAGGCTCGCGCTTCTTGCGCGTGTAGGTCCACGAGAACGCCGGCTCGATGCCATTGCTGGCGTTGTCGGCAAACGCCAGGCTGATCGTTCCGGTGGGGGCGATCGACAGCAGGTGCGAATTGCGCGGCCCCTGGGCGCGGATGCGCTCCTTCAGCGGGCCGGGCAGGCGTGACGCAAAGGTGTTGCGGCTCAGGTACAGGTCGGCGTTGAACAGCGGGAAGGCACCGCGCTCGGCGCCCAGGTCGACCGAGGCTTCGTAGGCGGCGTCGCGCAACACCGTGGCGACGCGGCGTGCCGCGGCACGCGCCGGCTCGCTGTCGTAGCGCAGGTTCAGCATGACCAGGGCGTCGCCCAGTCCGGTGAAACCCAGACCGATGCGGCGCTTGTTGCGCGCCTCCTCGGCCTGGCGCGCCAGCGGCCAGAAGGTCACGTCGAGGACGTTGTCCAGCATGCGCACCGCCACCTGCGCATTGCGCGCAAAGGCGGCTTCGTCGAAGCGCGCGCTCGGCTCGAATGGGTCGCGCACAAAGCGCGTCAGGTCGATCGAGCCCAGACAGCAGCAGCCGTAGGACGGCAGCGGCTGTTCGCCGCACGGGTTGGTCGTGGCAATGGTTTCGCAGTACGACAGGTTGTTGTCGACATTGATGCGGTCCAGGAACAGCACACCGGGCTCGGCATGGTCGTAGGTCGCGCGCATGATCTGGTCCCACAGCGCGCGGGCCGGCAGCGTGCGATAGACCCACAGGGCGCCGGGCTCCCCCGCGCCGGTCGCCGGCTGGCGCTGGTGCGCGCCGGCGGCCTTTTGCTGCGCCGTGGGTGCGGCGCGGTGCACCAGGTCGACCGTGGCGTCGGCCTGCACCGCCTGCATGAACGCATCGGTCAGGCCGACCGAGAGGTTGAAGTTGGCCAGGTCGCCACGGTCCTTGGCATGGATGAATTCCTCGATGTCCGGGTGGTCGCAGCGCAACACGCCCATCTGGGCGCCGCGCCGCGCGCCGGCCGACTCGACGGTCTCGCAGGAGCGGTCGAACACGCGCATGTACGACACCGGGCCCGAGGCGCTGGACTGGGTGCTGCCGACCCAGGCGCCGCGCGGGCGGATGCGCGAGAAGTCGTAGCCGACGCCACCGCCGCGGCGCATGGTCTCGGCGGCCTCGGTCAGCGCGGTATAGATGCCGGGGTGGCCCTCGTCGTCGTGCGAGATCGAATCCCCCACCGGCTGCACGAAGCAGTTGATCAGCGTGGCGGTCAGCTCGGTGCCGGCGGCGGAGTTGATGCGGCCGGCCGGAATGAAGCCGTCTCTCTGCGTTTGCAGGAAGCGCGCCTCCCACTGGGCCCGCGCCTCGGGCGCCTCGACCTGCGCGAGCGCGCGCGCCACGCGCAGGCGCACCTCGTCGATGCCGCGTTCGTCGCCCTTGGCGTATTTTTCGATCAGCACCTCGATGCTGATGGCCTGGGCCGGCAGGGCCGTGGATGTCGGCGGCGGCGTGAGGGTGGTTGGCGGCATGGGCGCTCCGTGTTTGCGATGCGCGCACCCTAGCGCGTCGGCGTCGGCCGGGCTTTGACCTCGATCACGGCGCGGTCTCTGCCGCGTCAACCCGGCTTGCCGTCAACCCGCGCGCGGCTCAGCACCGGCCAGTAGCGCAGTGCGAACAGCCCGAAGCCCGCCGACCACAGCGCGGCCGAAGCCAGCATGGCGATCGAGGTCGCAGTCGGCACCAACAGCGGCACGAGCACGCGCACCAGCGCGGCGGCCAGCACCAGGGCGTAACACGCCACGTCGACAGGGTCGGCGCGCAGCGGCCGGCCGGTGTGGCCGCGCGCGGTGCGCGTCATCATGCCGATGACCAGTCCACCGACGGCGCCGACCGTCAACGCGTGCGTGGCGCTGGAGGCGGCGACCAGCCCCAGCGCCGCGGCGCTGCGCAGCGCCAGGTGCAGCGCGATCCACAGGTAGGCCGCGTGCAGCACCCACACCAGCGGCGTGCCCAGCGTCTTCCAGGGTTGCCACAGCAGCCAGCGCGCCAGGTGCGCAGCCGCCGCCAGCGCAAGCAAGGCCGCCAGCGGCGCGCCGC
The DNA here is from genome assembly GCA_043718725.1 of Methylibium sp. GTDB lineage: Bacteria > Pseudomonadota > Gammaproteobacteria > Burkholderiales > Burkholderiaceae_C > LGRD01. The sequence goes on along the minus strand of JAYSVE010000030.1, from coordinate 1,993 downwards.
CCAGTTGCAGCGCATCGGCCAGCAGCAGCGCCAGCACCGTGCCCAGCGCCAGCTTCTCAAGCCAGGCCCGCCGGGTCGCGTTGGCGCCAGGAACGCCGTTGTTCGTGAACATCGGGGTCACGCGGCCGGCCATCACGACCATGATGAACAGCGCCACGTCGAGCCCGACCCTGATGCCCAGCCAGCCGGGCAGCGCAATCACCCGCAACTCGGCGAGATGAACCGCCAGCGACGCGCCGGCCATCAACACCAGCAGGCCGACGAAGAAATAGTTGCGCCGATTGGCGGCGGCGATGAATGGCAGCGCCAGCGCCACCGCAGCCGCCAGCGGGAAGGCGGTGTTTGCGATCAGCGCGGCCCAGCCGAACGGCGTCAGCACCAGCACGCGCGCGGCCAGCCACAGCGCGGCGAGGGCGGCCAGGCGGGCGCCGGTCAATGTCGGCCGTCCCGACCAGTTGCGCCCGGCGGTGAGCAGGAAGCCCACCATCACCGCCAGCGTGAAGCCGAACACCATCTCGTGCGCATGCCACAGCGCGCCACCGAGGTAGGGCCGGCCCAGTGCGCCGGCGAGCTGCAACGCCCACAGTCCGATCGAGAGTGCGGCGAAGCCGCTGGCCAGCAGGAAGAAGGGGCGAAAGCCGAGCTGCCAGAGGGCGAACGTCGGTGGCGGCAGCGCAGGCCGCAGCGGTTCTTCGATGTGGATGAAATCGGTGCTCACAGCGGGCGCGTCGGAGCCGATGCGAGGCCGCCGCAGGCAGAGGATTGTGCGCCGGCGCCTCTTGAAGTCACCGTCCTGCGGGCGTGACCGCAGGCACCCGCACTAAGGGCGCTGGCGCCGATCAAGACGGGCATGCGGTGTTTCATCGGGGGGCCGTGGAGTGACGCCGCCAGCCTACCCAGCCGGCGCGTCGCGCCGTTGACGCCGATCAACCCGGGCGCCGCACGTGTCGGCCCTCGGTGCGGAGCCGACACGCGCGGGACACCAACGGTTGACACAACGTTTCCATCCGATGCGCCGCATTGACGCTGGGTTCAAACCGGCCGCCTATCTTTGACAGGCGCAGTCGCTTTGCTTGAAACACCGTTGTGACGACGGGGATGCGCACCAAGGAGAACGTGATGAACCCATCGCCCGCATCCTGCCGCTATGAGTTGCGGTTCCGGTCGCTGCTCCACGAGGGCCGGGCCTTTGTGTTTCCGTGCGACGCGCAAGGCCTGGTCGACATGGATTCGATGGGCCTGCGCATGCTCAACAACTATCTCTATGCGCGCTCCGTCATCGGCCGCGAATTGGCCTTGCCCTCGGTGCAGGCGAGCCCGTTCCACTGAAGGCCGAGTTGGCACGGCCGCGCCGCGTCGGGGCGGCGCAATGAACGGCCGCTTTCAGCCGTGATCCCGGTAGAACTCGAGCGCGCCCGGGTGCAGCGGCACGCGCGACGCCTGTGACGGGTTGGGCCCAGTGGCCTGTTGCACCAGCATCGGGTCGAGGTCGCGCCACTGTCCGGCCAAGGTCTGGACCAGCAGGTAGGCGGCGCCGTTCGGCACGTTCTCCAGACACACGAACAGGTGTTGCCCCAACGCCGCCAGCGTTCGCAGCGCGACCCGTCCGTTGTCGGCGAACGGCTCGGCGCCGCTGAAGGCCGCACGCGCATCGCCTTCGCGCAAGAGCGCGAGCTCAATCTGCCGGCTGGCGATCAGGCGCACCAGATCGTGGGTGTCGCGCGACCGGGCGAGCGTGGCGCGGCTTTGCGGCAGGTGCTGTGCAAAGATGGCGACCAGTGCCTGCGCAAGTCGCTGGGACAGCGCTCAAACCATCCGGTCGTCCGGGTGCGGTGGCACCCGAGATGCTGGGGCCATGCCCGCACGCCAGGGATTGATGGCGCAACAGAATCGAGGCCACGCCGGCGCCAAACCCTTGCGCCAGCGCAATCGACGAACGTGTTCAGGCCCTATCGTGAATGTCCAGGTGGTCAACGTGCCGCGCAGCGGCCGG
>JAYSVE010000290.1:0-10855 GCA_043718725.1 Methylibium sp. | reverse complement strand
GCGCCCCACTGCTGGTCCAGGCCGCTGTGGAAATAGGCGCTCCAGCCCCATTCTTCGGGGCCCAGCACGAGCGCGCCGGGGTCGACGTCCTTGATCGCCGCGGCGGTTTCGACGATGCGGTCACGCAGCTCGCGCATCTTCAGTCCGAGGGGCTGCACATCGCGATGGGTGTCGTGCCACAGGCTGGGCTCGTTGTCCAGCAGGTAGTAGCGCACGCCATCGGCGGCGGCCGGTCCCCAGCGCTTGACCAGATGCTCCAGCCAGCGGCGCTGGTGGGCCACGTCGACGCGCTGGTTCGCGTCGCCCGGGTCGTTGCCGGTCACCGGCTGCCCGTTGCTGCGCAGGCCGTTGCCGGCGTCGGGAAACCAGCGCGTGTCGCGGTCGGCCTGGGCCCCGTATTTCGCAATCGAGAAGCTTGCCAACTTGGCACGCTCCGGTCCCAGTTTGGCGGTCCAGCCGAGCATCGGAATCGTCAGCATCGGCAGGGCCTTGGCGGCACGCGTGTCGCGCACCAGGCCGTCGGCATGTTCGCCGGGCGTCGAGTCGGGCCAGGCGATGCTCTGGAAGTACCAGTCGCGGGCGCGGTTGGTGGCGTTGAGCTGCCAGTTGTAGCGGGTGGAGGCGTTGCCGCCATGGCGGTTCAGCGGCGCATTGAGCTGCTCAAGTTGCTCGGTGCTGGCATTGTTGACGCCGTAAATCAGCGGGCTGATGCGGCGCCGCGGCGCCTGTGGGTCGACCCGCACCAGCGCCGCCGGCGCCATGGCTTGCGCCGGCACGCCGGCCAGCCCGGCGGCGGACAGCAGGGTCGACAGCGTCGCTTCGCGCCGGGTGATCACGGCAGCGAGCCCGGTTCAGGCGCGACGACGGGCCGTGGTGGTGGCTGGCACATGCCGCACATTGTGCTTGCGGTCCGGATCGGCGCGGGCGCCCGGCGGTGGGCAGGCACGCCGTCAGGGGCGCGACCGGGTCTGCCCGGTCGGAGGCAAGGGCGCCGCCATGTCGGACGCCATGGTGACGATGGGCCCGCGTGGCGTGCGCCCACGAAAGTCGCGCAGTGCCGCGAGGTTGGCCGCGATCCGGGTGTCGTGCGGCGCCAGCCGGGCGGCGCGCTCCAGCAGCAGCCAGGCGACGTCGATGTCGCCACGCGCCGCACTGGCCACCGCGGCCTCGTTCAACTCCAGCGGGTTGGTGGGGTCGGCGACGGGCACCCGCGCCACCGGGCTGACCGAACAGGCGCTGGTGACGAGGGCGAACAAAAGGGCCAGCATCGACGCCGGCAAGCCCGCGCGCCGGCACCCGGGGGGAGTGCCCCGCGCGCCGCCGGACGCTGGGGGTTGGGGGAGGTTCGGCATGGATCAGTACTCCGATGTGGGCAGGACCGGCGCCGGCGGGAACGCCACCGTTTGCAACGCCGCCTCGCCGGGCGCAAAGCGCATGTAGAAGATCGCGCGGTTCGGCGCGTAGTCCTGCGAGCGTTCGATCTCGAGGCGGGCGCCGGCAAACAATTGCGGCGACAGTTGCGCCTCGAGCGCGGCGGCCAGCGAGCGACCGCTGCCACGCCCCCTGCCGCCGCTGTAGTGCGGGTCGATGCCGTTGCTGGCGGAGAGCGCCTGGGCGGTGGCCTGCAGGCCGGCGTCGGTGGGGAAAAACGCCGCGCTGTCGCCGCTGCTGCGCGACTGCGACACCGCGGCGCGCAGCGAATACGACCAGCGCCCCGAGCGTTGGGCAAAACTCAGCGGCAGCGACAGCGATCGGTACGACTGCGGGCTGTAGTAGCCGCCATGGCCGAAGCTGAACTCGCCGGAGTTTTGCGTGAAGCCTTGCGCAATCGCGTTCACGCCCACACTGAGCACCTGGTTGTCGTCATTGATGGCACGCCAGTAGAGCCCGCCCATCGCGCTGCGGCGCTGGTTGCTCTGCACATTCTTGCCGTGCAACTGGTGCAGGCCGAACGACGACCAGACCCCGATCGCCAGTCCCTCGTCGCGACTCAGTCCGAGCCGCACCCCGCTGGCCTGCACCCCGCCCCACAGTTGGCCGGTGCGCGGGTCGCGCGTGCCGGCATAGGACAACAGGCTGGCGGTGACGGGACGGCTCGAAACGTCGATGCTGTACGAACCCGCGCCCAGGTCACCCTTGTAGCGCAGCCCGCCCACCGGCCGCTGCAGGGCAAAACCCAGCGGCGTGCTGCCCAGGTCCACATGCAGCCCGCCGCGCTCGTAGGCGGCGTTCAGCGCCAGGCCGCTGGCGTTTTGCGCAAACACCTCACCGGCGCAGCCGCCCTGGCACAGCAGCAGCGTGCCGAACTCGCCGGCATTGCGGGTGTCGCCCAGGTCGACGCTGCCGGCGTCCAGCCTCACCAGGTCGGCGCGCACGACCAGGCGGGCGTCGCCCGACAGCGGACGCGCGTATTCAAGCGGCATTTCCCTGGCATCGAATTTCGATTTGCCATCGCTGCCACTGCGAAACCGCCAGTCGATCGCCGCGGCCGACCCCGGGCTTTGCCGGACCATCCAGTCCGCCAGCGGCCGGTAGGGACCCCAGGCATTGCTTTCGGCCTGCGCGGCGCCCGCGTCGGTCCGGGTGATGTGCAATGCCGGCGACGCGGCCTCGCCCTCGGCCGCGGCCTGCAACGCCAGGCGCGAGATCGGCCGCATCGCCCCGCTGGCGGCGCGCGCGTCCCAGTCGGCCGCGGCGGCGCGTTGCAACAGTTCGATGGCCTGCTCGTGCCGGCCCTCGCGCAGCTCGAGCTGCGCCAGCACCCGCCAGGCGCCGGCATGGCCGGGCGCGCTGGCCACGATCTCGTCGAGCGCGATACGGGCCGCGGCAAGTTGCCCCAGTTCGGCCAGCGAGCCGGCCAGCGCGACGCGCTTGTCGAGGTCGGCCGTCGCCGCCGTCGCGCTCTGGCGCAGGTGGGTGTCGATCTGGCGTTGTGCCTCGGCGCGTTCATCGGCGCTGGCCAGTGAATTGAGCAGGGCCTGGTGGACTTGACCGTCCACCGGGTCGAACGCGGCGGCCTGCGGGTCGTTCGGCAGCGTCGCCTTGGAGCGGCCCATCGCGCGCAACAGGTCGGCGTGCGCCAGCAGGATCGCGCTGCGCACCGGCGGGTCGCCGCCGCGTTGACGCAGCACGTCCAGCGCCGCCTGCGGCCGCCCCTGCTCGCGCAGCTTGCCCGCCGTGTGCAGTGCCAGGGCGTCGCGCAAGGCGTGCAAATCCTGTCGCTCCGGCTCGCCCAGGCCCGGCGTCGCGCCAATCTGATCGAGCAGCGGCGCCATTTCGCCGAAGGCGCCGACGCGCCGCAACAGCGCCGCATGGCGCAGCCGCGTCGTCGCCGGTGTCGCCGCGGTCCAGGGCAGCCGGTCGGCAAGCTGGCGCGCCTGCGCTGCGTCGCCGGCGTCCACCCAGGCCTCGGCCACGGCCAGGCTCAGGTCCAGATCACCGGCGACCGTGGCCTGCGCCTCACGCAGCAGGCGCGCGACCTGCGCGCTGTTGCCGGCGCGCGCCGCGGCCTGCACCTGCTGCAACTGGACGCGCAGCCGCAGGCGTAGCTGGGTGCGCGCCATCGTGGCGCTGCGTTCGCCGGGAGCGATGCGTTCGAGTGCGCGCAGCGCGCCGAGATCGTCGCCGACTTGCGACTCGAACAGCGCAAGCGCATGCAAGGCCTCGGCGTCGGGCTTGTCGCCGCGGGTGCGCTCGGTCAGGAGCGCGCGACCCAGCTCTGGCGCACCCCGATCGGCGTGCAGGCGCGCCAGGCTGTAGCGCAGCCAGGGGTCGGTCGGGTCGAGTTCGATCGCCCGTTGCAGCGTGGCGACGGCGGCCTCCGAGCGTCCGGACGCCGCGAGTTGCCTGGCCTCTTCGCGCAGGCGATCGCGCTGCACTCCGGCGAGCACCTTGGCGAACGCGCTTTTCTGGCTGGGCGTCAGCCCCGCGATCAGGCGCTCGACACCGGCGCTGTCGGCGCGCTCGCCAAGCAGTCTCACCAGCGACCGGAACGCGCCGGCATGGGTGGGCTCGGCGCGCAGTGCGGCGCGCAGGCTGGCTTCGGCTTGCGCCAGCGCGCCGCGGCGCCACTGCGCGCGGCCCAGCGCCAACAAGGCATCGGGCTCGTTCGCGTCGAAACGCAGGGCATAGGCGGCCAGCCGTTCGGCCGATGGCGCGTCGCCGCGTTCCAGCGCCTCCTCGGAGCCACGCAAGGCGCGCCGCTGCTGAGCGGTCTGGCTCAAGCCGCGCCACTTGGACGTGCGCTCCCGGTCGAGCTGCGCGGCCCGGTCGAAATGGGTCTGCGACTGGGCATGCCGGCCCTGGCGCAGCCGCAAGTTGCCCAGCGCGCCGAGCACGTCGACATCGTCCGGGCGCTGCGCCAAGGCCCGCGTGAGCAGGCCCTCGGCGGCGGAAAGTTCCCCGCGATCGAGCGCTGCCTGGCCCTGCGCCGCGGCGCCAAGCGCCGGCTCGCCAGCCCCCTGGCGATTCGGGTCGAGTGGCGCCGCCAGCGCGGTCAGGCGTTCGCGCACCGCCGTGTCGGCCGGATCGCTCACCAGGTATTCGCGCAGCAGCGCCTGGGTCTGCGCTTGCGGCTCATGGCGCAGCATTGCGCGCCGCCACGCCGACTTGGCGGGGCTCGCGAATTCGGGCAGCTTGGCCATCTCGATGACGCGACGCAGCGCGCCAAGGTTGAGCGGGCTGTGCGCCAACTCATGTTCGGCCAGGGCAAATCGGTAACGCAGGTTTTGCGGCTGTTGCTGGGTCAGCCGCAGCAGCCCGGCCTGCGCGGGCACCCAGCCGTTCGGCGTGGCCGCGGTCAGTTGCCAGTATTCGAGCGCCAGGTCGGCGCTCGGCGGCCCCTTCGGGTACAGCGCCGTCAACGCCTCGACCGCCGCTTCGGTGCGGCCGCCCTTGGCCAGCAGCCGGGCGTCACGCAGCTTGCCCTTGTCGGGCCCTTCAAGGCGCAACAGGCTGTCCAGCCGCGCCAGGTCGGGGTAGTTCGGCGCGCGTGCACGCAGCCGCTCGATGGCCGCGGTGGCGGCGGCCGGCGCGCCGCCGCGCAGTTCGAGTTCGGCCAGCAGCGCCAGCGCGTCGACGTGTTCGGGCGCGATCCGCGCAAGGCGCAGGAGCGCTTCGCGAGACAGGTCGGGCCGGTCGCGCGCGGCCCACCAGCGGGCGCGTTCAAGCAGCGCCGCGGCGGCGGGGGTTTCGGCCGCGGGTGCCAGCGGCGCCGCCAGCAGCAACGCCGCCAACAGCCACGACAGCCGGGCCGCGCGCCGGCGCGGGTGGCGTGCCCGCGGGGCCGCAAAGTTCAACGAGGTTCGCATCGGGTGTCCTGTCTCAGACGGGTGGGCGCAAGCGCCGCGCCGCCACGTTGCGCAAGGACTGCCACATCATGTGGGCCACCAGCAACGCGACGGTCAACGCCAGCAAGGCCACCAGCAGCGGGTGGCGCGAAATCAGAAACCAGGCCTCGGTCCAAAGCGGCACCGAGCCCACCGTGTAGGTCGGCCCGACCAGCAGGCTCGACACCTTGCCGCCATTCACCAGCACCACGCTGCCATGCATGGCGCGCAGCTTGCCGGCGTCGTCCAGCGCGTCCAGGACTTCGAGCATCTGGGCGCCCGCCGACGCGGTCAGCACGACCACGCTGCGCTTGGGCGACAACGGATGCTGCAGGCCCAACAGCGCTCCCAGTGCGCCGGCGTGGGCAAATTCGGTGTGGGCCCGGATCGTCGAGTCGGCCACCGTGCCCAAGCCCAGCCAGTCGAAGGCGAAGCCCGAGTTCAGCGCCGGCACGTTCAGGCGCACCCGGTCGCCGTCGATGACCGCCGGCAATTGCTTCTGCCAGCGGGCCAGCAGGCGTTGCCCGGGGGCACTGCCGATCACCAGCAGGTCGGCATCGAGCAGCGCCGCGTCGTTGTCGGCATCGGCCAGGCGCACCCGCAGTGCCGGGTAGCCGGTCGACTCGCCCAGGCGGCCCAGCAAGGTCAGGAACACCGAGACGTCGATGGCGGCGGGCGCGGCCGGCAGCACGACGACGGTTTGCGCCAGGTCGGCGAACTTGGTGAAGGGGAACCCGGCGTTGGCAAAAACGCCCAGGTTGGGCAAGGTCGCGAAATGCGGAAAGCCCGAGAAATCGACCGTCGAATCGGGGTCGATGTCGCCGCGCACATTCGGCACGAAGTGGACGCGGCAGGCGCCCTCGCGCGGCACGCCGAACGAGAAGCCCAGCTCCAACTGGTTGCGCGCGCCCAGCGTGAACGCCGGCAACAGCGCCGTGCCGTTGCCGCCGCGCAGCCCCGCGTCCTGCAGCGCCACGCGCACCCGCGCGGCGGTGGTGGCGGGTTTGGCCGAATCGAGATCGAACGAGCGGATCAGTTCGTCGTTGACGCTCAGGGTCAGGCGCGACGCGCCTTCGTGCAGGTTCGGCGCGTTGTGACGGTAGCGGATGTCCACCGGCACGCCGCGGCTGCGCCAGGTGAACAGGTCGGGTGCCATGCGCAGCGGGATGCGCACCTTGTCGGGCGAGTGGCCGTGCGCCTGCAAGGCCTTGGCGTCGACCACCAACTCGCCAAAGCGCGTCGGCCGGTCGTTGCGCAACCAGCTCGGCGCGTCATAGGCTTCGCGCCGCGCCGGCATGGCGACGTCGCGGATTTGCGCGGTCGGGCCCGACAGCGCCGCATGGCCGAGCACCAGTCCATGCGCGGCCTGCTCGAGTTGGGCGGCGTCACGCCCGAGCACGAGCAGCAGCCTGGACGCGCCATCGGCGGGGTTCTCGATCACGCTCAAGGTCGGCTGCTCGACGAGCGCCACTTTGGACAGGAATGCCGGGCGCGCGTCGTTGGTTGCGAACACCACGGCGTGGCCCCGCGGCGCCTGGTCGAAATGGGCCGTGAAGCGCGCGCCGCGCCAGGCCGCGAGGCTGCCGAACCACGAGGCCACCGTGCCCGCCACGCGCAAGGTGTCCCGGGTCGGCTGTGCGGCGAACACAAAGGGCAGCTTCAGCCGACTCAGGTCGTGGGCGTCGAAAAACGGCTCGGGCAGCAGCGCCAGCTCGTTGGCCACCGGCAGCGCGTTCACATCCAGCTCGATCTCGCTGGCACCGCTGACCTCGGCCCACAAGGCACTGTTCAACGGGTCTTCGCACTCATTGTTGTAGTGGCCGATCAGTTGCAGCTTGAGGCGGTTGATGTCGGTGATCAGGCGCGGGTCGAATTCCAGGCTGCGCGCGTTCGCGCCGCCCGCCAGCGTGGCATCGAACGTGACCACCCCGATCAGTTCATCGTTGAGCAGCACCCGCAGGTGCGACTGGCCGACGATCAGCGCCGGCGAATGGCTGAACTTCAGGTGCAGGCGCGCGCCAACCACGGTTTCGTCGGCGCGCGAGCCGAACACCACCGTGGCGCTGCCGTCGGTGCCGCGCAATGCCATTGAAGGCTGGCCGCTCAGTTGGCGCAGGCTCGCGCGCCACGCCTTGGCCGCCTTGGCCGGCAGCTTGGCCGGCGCCTTGGCGACGGCTTCGGCCGCAGCGGCCGCATCGGCGGCGTCGACCTTGGGCTCGGCCGGCGCGGTCGGTGTCGGCGCCACCGGCTTGGCGCGTGCCGCCTGGATGGGGGTCGTCGCGCACAGCATTGACAGGCACAGCCACAGGGCGCAACAGGTGCCGGCGGCGCGAGACAGGGGGCTCAGGTTCATGTGGAGGCGTTCATCGCGGCGGCCCGCCCGGCGGATGCGGGCGGTGCGAAGGTGGGGCCTTGCAGGCCGAACAGTTCGTCCAGCGAGCGCGGCAACAGCAAGTCGATGCGCCTCGGGCCGCGCCGCAGCAGACGCCGCAGCGGGCTCAAGCGGCGCACGAGCTCGCGCAGCGCATGCGTGGCCAGACGCCGGTATCCGGCCAGGCCGACCACCAGAACCTCGAACAACGCGGCCATCAGCCGATCGGGGCGGCGGCCCTGGCTCCAGCCGGCCCAGGCATCGTGGCGCGCCAACGTGCACTCGACCAGCGCGCGCTGTTGCAGGGCGGTCGGCTCGACCCAACGCAGGCGCAGGCCGCGCGCGGTGGCCGCGGTGACGCATGCCGTCAGCGCCACCGCGTTGCGCCCGCGACCCAGCGTCAGCGCCAGGACGTCGCCGCTCACCAGCGCGTGGCCCGCGGCCAGCCGAACGGCGCTGCCCTGGGCCGAAACATCCTGAATGCTCGATTGCAGCCGCCGGCCGTCGCCCAGTTGCAAGCCGGCGGCGACGCGCAGCGCGGCACGGTGCGCCAGCCGGCGCTGGAGCGGCTCGGAGGCCACCCCGATGGCCGCGCCGATCAAGATGAAGTTGAAGACCGTCCAGAACATGTTCAGCAGCGTGGTGCCGGACTCCTGGGCCGGGCCGGTCACCAGCCGGGCCAGGCCGAAGCCGAAGGCCAGCAGGTTCAGTCCCGCCAGCAGCAGAAACGGCCAGGCGATCTGCCAGTCGAAGAAACCGCGCTGCGCGCCACCGCCCTTGATCGTGACGTTGAACTTGCCCTTGCGCGGCGCCACCAGCGCCACCAGTGTGGGCAGGGCGATGTACCAGGCCAGCACGGTCTCGTAGACCTCGGACCAGAACGAACCGCGGTGCGCCCCCTGCAGGCGCGAATTGGTGATGCTGGCCAGCACAATCGGCGGCATCGCGTACAGCAACACGTCCAGTGGCGCGGCGTGGATGACGTAAATGCCAGCCAGCAAGAACGCGGTCGGCGCGGTCAAAAAGATCAGCCGCGGCACGCCGTTGAAGAAGTGCAGCATCGCGCTGCCGTAGCACAGCCGCTGCGCCCAGCTCAGGCCTTTGCCGATGAACGGGTTGTCGAGCCTGAAGATCTGGGCCATGCCGCGCGCCCAGCGAATGCGCTGGCCGATGTGGGCCGACAGGCTCTCGGTCGCCAGGCCGGCGGCCAACGCGATGTTGATCAGCGCCGTCTTGTGGCCGCGACGCTGCAGCCGCAGCGCGGTGTGAGCGTCCTCGGTGACGGTCTCCACCGCAAAGCCGCCGATATCAAGCAGCGCGCTGCGCCGCAGCACCGCGCACGAGCCGCAGAAGAAGGTCGCATTCCACAGGTCGTTGCCGTCCTGGATCAGGCCGTGAAACAGCTCGCCTTCGTTGGGCATGCTGCGGAACCGGTTCAGATTGCGTTCGAACGGGTCGGGCGAAAAGAAGTGATGCGGCGTTTGCACCAGGGCCAGGCCGGCGTCTTGCAAAAACGAGCCCATGACGCGGTGCAGGAACGCGCCGGTGGGCACATGGTCGCAATCGAAGATGGCGATGAACTCGCCCCGCGTGTGCCCCAGCGCGTGGTTCAGGTTGCCGGCCTTGGCATGCCGGTTGTCCGGCCTGTCCAGGTAGTGGGCGCCCAGTTCGGCGGCCATGGCGCGGCATTCCGGGCGGCGGCCATCGTCCAGCACGTACACGCTGAATTTGTGCCGCGGCCAGTCCAGCGCGAGCGCGGCCACCACGGTGGGCATGACCACACTCATCGGTTCGTTGTAGGTGGGGATGTAGATGTCCACGCAGGGCCAATCGCGGCTGTCGGCGGGCAGCGCCACCGGCTCGCGCTTGAGCGGCCTGGCGCTCTGGAAGTAGCCCAGCAGCAGCATCAGCCAGGTGTAGGCCTCGGCCGACAGCAGCAGCAGGCCCCAGGCCAGGTCCAGCGGATCGTCCCATTTCAGCGTGTAGACGATGCGCCACCAGAGGTAGCGCGTCGACGCATACAGCGACAGCATGATCAGCAGCAGGCTGATCGACAGGCCGCTGGCCCGGCGGATCAGCAGTGCCACGGCCCACAGCAACAGGCCCAGCAGCGCCTGCTCCCAGGTGTCGAGCGGCGTCGTCACAGCCACCACGGCGGCGCCGATGGCCAGCCCGCCGGCGCCCCAGCGGGCACTGCGCGATTGCAGCCAGGCATGCGCTGCAATGCCTTTCTTGACGCGGTGCAGCGCGTCGAACCGGCGCGCGAACCAGCGCGCCGGCGACGACCAGAAACCCAGCGCGCGGCGCAAACCGTGTTGCGCGGCATGGCGCCAACGACGCCAGCGCGGATGCGGCCGGCGCCGCGGTGCCGCTGGCGCCCGCGCAACGGGCGGGCGCACCAGCGCCAGCCACGCCAGGCCCAGGCCCAGGCGCAGCAGGCCCCACCCGCGCAAGTGCTTGAAGTCAATCGGCCGGAAGCGCGTGTTGCCGCGGCGCGGCGGGCTGGCCGCCGTTGCGCTCCCCAGGCACAGCATGGCCAGCCAAAGCGGCCAGGGCTGGCGCAGGTCCCGCACCCAGCGCTGCACACGCGCCGACAGGCGCGCTTGCCAGCCTGGGCTGCCGGCGGGGCCGGGCGGGGCCGGCGCGGCCGGCGCGGCCGCGTGTGAAGGATTCGAAGTCATTGTGGGTCAGGCGTCTTGGTGGGATGCTCTTGATGGTTTTCGCGCGCAGGCGCGGCGTTGTCGGGGCGGGGTGGTCAGGGTTTGAGGGGGTGGTACTCACTCCAACCGTCGTTGCCGATGCGCAGGAAATACTGTTCGCCTTGTCCCAGCATCACGCTGCCCGAGTTTTCGGCCAGGAACGGTGTTTCTTGAATCTCGTCAAGGTAGCTGGCTGGCGCAAAGCCAGCGGCGCCGTAGGGTGGGCGCTCCAGCAGCCGTTGGATCAGGCCCGACAGCGCCAGATAGCTGGTCGGGCTGTCGACCTGCACCGTCGGGCCGCTGCGCACGACGCCCGGGCCGAGCACCTTGATGCCCACCGGCACGTGGGTGATGGCCGGGGTGGGTACTTCACGCATGCCGGCAATCTGCATGCGGTCGCCGCGGAAGGCGGCGCCATGTTCGGGCACCAGAACGACGACCGTGCGCCGGCCGCTGCG
>JAYSVE010000289.1:0-1955 GCA_043718725.1 Methylibium sp. | reverse complement strand
GGCAGGGTGCGGCGAATTTCGCGCAGCACCGACAGCCCGCCGACGCCGGAATCGAACACACCGATGGCGCGTCGACCGCCGCCGGGCGCGCCCTGGGCTTCGCGGCCCACCGCGCTGGCGGTGGATGAACCCGCGCCGTTCAACGCGTCACACCTCGTGCCACACCACCGCCTTGCGCGTCGACGTCCAGCGCTCGAACATCGGCCCATAGACCTCTTCGATGCGGTTGCGCTTGACCTTGAAGGTGGGCGTGATGAACCCGTTCTCCACCGACCACGGCGTGCTCACCACCACCAGGCAATCGAGCTGTTCGTGCGGGTCGAGCTTGGCATTGATGGCCTGCAGGTGCTCGTTCAGGGCGACCTCCATGTCCTTGCGCTGGCCGGCGTCCTTGGCGCGCAAGGCCGCTTCCGGGTTGAGCATCACGATGCCCAGCGGTTGGCCCAGGTTGGCGCCGGTCACGACGCAGGCCTCGACCACGCCGTTCATCACCAGCCGGTCTTCGATCGGCGCGGGCGCCACGTACTTGCCCTTGCTGGTCTTGAACAGGTCTTTGACGCGGCCGGTGATGCGCAGGTTGCCTTGCGCGTCGAGCGCGCCCTTGTCGCCGGTGTGCAGCCAGGCGTCGTCGGTCAGGGCGTCTTTCGTCAGGCCGGGCTCCTTGTAGTAGCCCAGCATCAGCCCCGGGCTTTTCATCTGGATTTCGCCGGTGACCGCGTCGATGCGGCTTTGCACCCCGTCGTAGGGCATGCCCACCGTGCCGGGGCGCGGCACGCCGGGCAGGGTGGCGTGTGAGACGCCGCAGTTTTCGGTCATGCCGTAGACCTCGACGATGGGCAGCCCGAGCCGGTCGTACCAGCCCAGCAGTTCTTGCGGCATCGGCGCGGCGCCCCCGGCCGCAAACGTGCATTGGTCCAGGCCCAGCGCGGTGCGGATCTTGCGCGCCACGATGCCCTTCAGGATGGGGATCCGCAGCAGGCGCTGCAGCTTGGCCGGCGCCATCTTGGCGTGCACGCCCTGCTGGAACTTGACCCACAGCCGCGGCACCGAGAAGAACGCCGTCGGCCGCGCGCGCTGCAGGTCGGTGGTGAAGGTTTCCAGGCTCTCGGCAAAGAACACCCGCATGCCGGTGGCCAGCAGGCCGTGCTCGACCAGCGCGCGTTCGGCCACATGGGCCAGCGGCAGGTAGCTGAGCATGCGAGTGTCCGGACCGAGCGGCACGCGTTTCAGGCCGGACGCGATCGACCAGGCAAAGGTCGCGAAGCTGTGCATCACGCCCTTGGGCGCGCCGGTCGTGCCCGAGGTGTACATGATGGTCGACATCTCGTTGGCGTCGCGCACCGGTTCGCCGGCCAGCGGTGGGGTGGCGTTGACGATGGCGTCCCAGGTCGGGTACGCGTTGGCCGGCGCCAGCGGCAGCGCGATGCAGGCCAGGCCCTGCGGGATGCCCGGCTGCATCGCCGCCCAGCCGTCGAGCTTGCCGACGAACAGCAGCCGGGCCTCGCTGTGGGTGAGGATTTGGCGGATGGTGTCGGCGGCCAGCGTCGGGTACAGCGGCACCGACACATAGCCGGCCATCCAGATTGCGAAGTCGCTCATCAGCCAGTGCGCGGTGTTCTTGGACAGCAGCGCGATGCGCGTGCCCGGCGGGTGGCCCAGTCCCTTCAAATGCGCGGCCATGCGCCGGGACTGGTCCAGCACCTGCTTCCAGGTGTAGTCGGTGACCGCGCCGGCGCCGGTCGGCTGGGTCAGCACGACCCTGTCGGGCGTCGTTTTCTCCCAGTGGTACAGGCGCTGCAAGGCAAGTGCGGCGGGGGCGATGGCGGCGGCGGCGTCGGTCATGGCGTGCTCCTGAGGCTGGCCGCGTTCATCGGAATCGACACCCATGCGCGGCGGCGAATGGGGTTGCGGCGGTCAGCAGCGCGAGACTAACCTAAGGCGACGCTGAACAAGTC
>JAYSVE010000288.1:0-4517 GCA_043718725.1 Methylibium sp. | reverse complement strand
CATGACGAGACCGGCTGGTTTTTCGGCGCCACGGTCACCTGGACCGACGTGCTGCGCGCCGACCTGCCGCCCTTGTTCGATGCCCTCAGGCAGGCGGCGCGCGAAGTCGGCGGCGTGCAGATCCAGAACACCGGCACGCTGGCCGGCAACCTGTGCAATGCCTCGCCCGCGGCCGACGGCACGCCGGTGTGGCTGGCCCTGGACGCACAGGTGGTGCTGCAAAGCGCGCAAGGAGAGCGGCGCCTGCCGGTGGCTGACTTTGTGCTGGCCAGCCGCCGCACCGCGCGCCAGCCGAACGAGGTCGTCGTCGGCCTGCAGGTGCCGCCGCACAGCCAGGCGGCGCGCTCGGTGTTCAGCAAGCTCGGCGGGCGACGCTACCTGGTGATCTCGGTGACCATGGTGGCGCTGGTGATCGATGTGGACGCGGCCGGCCGCGTCGCCAGTGCGCGTGCGGCGGTCGGCAGTTGCGCGGCAACGGCGCAGCGGCTGCCGGCGCTGGAGCGCAAGTTGCTGGGCCGGCCGGTGAGCGCCCTGGCGAGCGCCGCGGTCGACGCCGCCGACCTCGCCCCGCTGGCGCCGATCGACGATGTTCGGGCCACGGCAGCCTATCGGCTCGACGCCACCGCCACGCTGTTGCGCCGTGCCTTGGGAGCCTTGCCACTATGAACCACCCCGATCCCTTCATCGCCGACCTCGGCGCCCGGCCAGATGAAGCGCCGGTTCATGTGATTCGCCTCACCGTCAACCACCGCTCGCACCAACTTCCGGCCGACCGCGCGAGGCGCCTTTCCGACGTGCTGCGCGACGACCTGGGCCTGACCGGCACCAAGATCGGCTGCCATGCGGGCGACTGCGGCGCCTGCACCGTGCTGCTCGACGGCGAACAGGTGTGCTCGTGCATCGTTGCCGTCGGCCAGTGCGAGGGCCGCAGCGTGACCACCGTCGAAGGCCTGGCCGGCCCGGGCGGTGAACTCTCGGCCTTGCAGCAGGCCTTCGTGACCCACGGGGCGGCGCAGTGCGGCATCTGCACGCCGGGCATGTTGATGAGCGCCGAGGCCTTGCTGCGGCAGCACCCGCATCCGACCGAGGCGCAGGTGCTGGACGCGCTGGCCGGCGTGCTGTGCCGCTGCACCGGCTACCGCAAGATCGTCGACGCGGTGCTGGCGCTGGGCTCGGGCGTGGTGGCGCCGGTCGAACGCCCGGCGGCCGGCCAGGCGGTGGGCGCGCGCCTGGACCGGCTGGACGGCCCGGCCAAGGTGTGCGGTGCTGAAAAGTTCGGCGCCGACGACTGGCCGCATGCGGCCAACGGCGGGCTGGAAATGCGGGTGCTGCGCTCGCCGCATGCCCACGCCCGCTTCGTGCTGGGCGAGCTGCGCGAACTCAGGGCGCGCTGGCCCGGCCTGGTGGACGTGCTCACCGCGGCCGACGTGCCGAACAACGCCTTTGCCATCTTCGCCGACCTGCGCGACCAGCCGGTGCTGGCCGACGGCGAGGTGCGTTTTCGTGGCGAGGCGGTGCTGGCGCTGGTGGGCGACGCCCAGACCGTGCGGGCGATCGGCGATGCCGAGCTGCCGATCGAGTGGACCGTGCTCGACGCGCTGGGCGATGCGGCGTCGGCGCTGGCCGCCGCCGACGCCTGCCCGCCGGTGCACGAGCGCTACCCCGACAACGTGCTGTGCCGCGGCCGCGTGGTGCGCGGCGCGGTGGCGCCGGCGCTGGAGGCGTCGGCGACGGTGGTGGCCGCTGACTTCGAGACCGCCTATGTCGCCCACGCCTACATCGAACCCGAGGCGGGTTATGCCGAAGTCGTCCACGCACCGGGCGCCGATGGCGCGCCCATGAAGCGCCTGCGCATCTTCGCCTGCACCCAGACGCCCTACATGGACCGCGACGAGATCGCGCACATCGCCGGCCTGGCGCCCGGGCAGGTGCACATCGTGCCGTCGGCCATCGGCGGCGGTTTTGGCGCCAAGCTGGACCTGTCGGTGCAGCCCTTGCTGGCGGTGGCCGCGCTCAAGCTGAATCGCCCGGTGCGGCTGGTCTTCGATCGCCCCGAGTCGATGCGCGCCAGCACCAAGCGCCACCCGGCGCGCATGCGCGCCCGCGCCGGCTGCGACGCGCAAGGCCGGTTGAGCGCCTACGACTTCGAGGCCGACTTCAACACCGGTGCCTATTCGAGCTGGGGCCCAACGGTGGCCAACCGCGTCCCCATCCACGCCTGCGGGCCGTACCGCTTCGCCAACGTCAGTGCGCTGACGCGCGCGGTGCACACCCACAACAGCGTCGCCGGAGCGTTCCGCGGCTTCGGCGTGCCGCAGTCCACCCTGCTGTGCGAGCGCCTGATCGACGAGCTGGCCGCACGCAGCGGCGTCGACCCGCTGGAGTTCCGCTTTCAGAACGCGCTGCGCGCCGGCGACGCCACACCCACCGGCCAGGTTCTGAGCGCCAGCGTGGGCCTGCAAGCCTGCCTGGCCGCGCTGCGCCCGGCGTGGCACGCGGCCAGGCTGGCGGCGACCGCCTTCAACGCCACGGCCACCACGCTGCGGCGCGGCGCCGGCGTGGCCTGCATGTGGTACGGCATCGGCAACACCGTGATCGCCAACCCGTCGGCAATGCGCTGCGGCCTGCGGCTCCAGGCCCGGCGCCGCGCCCACCTGTTTCTGTACAACGGCGCGCAGGAGATCGGCCAGGGCAGCGCCACGGTCATGCCGCAGATGCTGGCCGACGCCGTGGGTCTGCCGGTGGCCTGCGTCGAGCAACTGATGGGCGACACCGACCTCACGCTCGACGCCGGCAAGTCGTCGGCATCGCGCCAGACCTTTGTGTCGGGCAACGCGGTGCGTGCGGCGGGGCAGGCACTGCGGCGCGGCTTGCTGCAGGCGCTGGGGCTGCGCGAGACGCCCGGCGCGCCAGTCCAACTGGAACTGGCCGGCCACCTGCTGCGCGGGGTTCGCGCCGGCCAGCGCCACAGTATCGACCTGCGCACCCTGCCGACTGATGCGCGCGGCGACCTGTTCACCGGCACCGGCCACTTCGACCCGCCCACCGTGCCGCTCGACGCCGACGGCCAGGGTGTGCCTTACGCCACCTATGGCTTTGCGGCGCAGATCGCCGAGCTTGAGGTCGACACCGAACTCGGCAGCGTCAGGCTGCTGCACCTGCACGCCGCGCACGACGTGGGCCGCGCGATCAACCCGACCCAGGTCGAAGGACAGATCCACGGCGGCATCGCGCAGGGCATCGGCATGGCGCTGATGGAGGAGTACGTCAACGGCCAGACCGACAACCTGCACGACTACCTGATCCCGACCATCGGCGACGTGCCGCCCATCACCGTGCACCTGATCGAAGACCCCGAGCCGCTGGGCCCCTGGGGCGCCAAGGGCGTCGGCGAGCCGGCGCTGGTGGCCACCGCGCCGGCCATCCTGAATGCGATCCACGCGGCCGTGGGCGTGCGCCTGGCCGAGGTGCCGGTGACGCCGGCGCGCCTGGTTGCAGCGCTGCGGCGCCAGCGCGAGGCCGGCCCGGCAACGCCTGCCAGCGTTCTCGCTTCCACCCATCCGGCCTGACAGCGACGCCGCCGCCACCCGCACCGCCGAAGGAGCCACCGCAGTGAACCCGCAAGACAACCCAATCTCCGTGAACGCGCCGCCGTCCGCCGCGGCCCGGCTCAAGCCTGGCGCCGACAGCGCGCTGATCGTCGTCGATGTGCAGAACGGCTTCGTCACCGGCGGCATGCTGGCGGTGCCGCGCGGCGAGGAGGTCGTGCCGCTGATCAACCGCGTCGCCAGCGCGTTCGAAAACATCGTCGTCACCCAAGACTGGCACCCCCCGGCGCACGCGTCGTTTGCCAGCAGCCACCCCGGCAAGAAGGCGTTCGAGACCACCGAGCTGGCCTACGGCACCCAGGTGCTGTGGCCAGACCACTGCGTCCAGGGCACGCCCGACGCCGCCTTGCACCCGGACCTGTGGCTGCCCACCGCCCAGCTCATCCTCCGCAAGGGTTTCCACAAGGGCGTCGACAGCTACTCGGCGTTCGAGGAGGCCGATCACCAGACCTCGACCGGGCTGGCCGCCTACCTGTCGGCGCGCGGCATCAGAAGCGTGTTCATTGCCGGCCTGGCCACCGACTTCTGTGTGGCCTGGACCGCGCTGGATGCGCGCAAGCACGGCTTCGAGGCCTGGGTGATCGCCGACGCCTGCCGCGCCATCGACCTCAACGGCTCGCTGGCCGCGGCCTGGGCGCAAATGACGGCGCAAGGCGTCCGGCGGATTCAGTCCGGTGACCTGGCGCTGACCTGAGACGGTCTTGACGCGTTCTGCCAAGAACGCCGCGGGAACAACCCGACCGGGTCAACCCGCCCCGGACGATGGTCCTGCCGATCTGCGAGGCCGCACCCGATGGACCCGGCGCGCGGTCGTTCGCGCCGGTCAGCGGTTCGACGGATGGGTGGCGATGAAGTCCATCAAGGCCTGGTATTTCGGCGCGCTGCCGGGGTCCTGGGTCACATATTCCA
>JAYSVE010000287.1:0-1962 GCA_043718725.1 Methylibium sp. | reverse complement strand
AGTGCCGGAACGGTGGGCAATGTGGTCTGCAGCCCGCCATCGGGCGGCATCGTCGCGCCCGGTGCCAGCATCAGTTGCAGCTTCGACTTTGCCGCGCCGGGCCTCCAGGGCGGCGCTGACGAGGCCAGCACGTCCGTCACGTTCACCGCAACCACCGGCGCCGCGAACGACAGCAACGCCGCCAACAATGTTGCGACGCTGGTTGCCACGCTGATCGACGCGGTGACCGACAACGACACCAAGCCAGGCGGCAGCGCCGCGCAAACGACCAATCTCGCCGCCAATGACCAGTTCCCAGCAGGCTCGGTGTTCACTTCCAGTCCTGGTGGGACTTGCGTCAACTCCGGCATCAGCGCCGCGGGCATTGCCAACTACGACGTCGTCGCCAGCGGCAATTGCACGCTCAACTACCAGGTCTGCGCGCCCGCCCCGAACGCCAGCACCTGTGACATCGCCACCCTCACGGTGACGAGTGCCGCCGCCGATCTGAGACCCCAGTTCCGGAATCTGCCAACGCTCAGCGCCCCCGGTACCACGGTGAACGCAAGCATCGTCTGTACAAACGACGGGCCCGGCGCTGCCTCGAATGCGAGCTGCACGGCGACCGCACTCGACAGCCGCGGCACGCCGGTGGCCATCACCCTGGGTGCGTGTACCGCCACAGGCGGCAGCGCCGCCAGCCTGCCCGCGCGCGAAGCGCTGATCTGCGCCATCAGCTACGTCACACCCGGCAGCGCCGGCGGCAGCGACACCGCACCGGTCGCCGTCACATTGACCGGCACGACCGGCGCAAGCAACGACGCCAACGGCGGCACCGGCGCCGGCGGAAACAACAGCGTGGTCGCGGCAGTGGGCATCGTCGACGCGGTCGATGACGCGTTCGCCGGGCCACCGGGCAGCATCGGCTTGACCAGCAATCTGGCCCTCAATGACCAAGTTCCGGCCGCGTCCATCTTCTCGATTCGACCCGGCGGCACCTGCGCGTCGGCCAGCGTGAGCGGCGCCGGCCAGGCGACATTCAACGTACCGGCGGCAACCTTGAGCTGCGTCGTCAACTACCAGGTCTGCGCGCCGGCCCCCAGCGCCAGTGTTTGCGACAACGCCACGTTGACGGTGACGTCCGCGCCCACCGTCTCGGACATGGTCCCGGTCCTGAATGGCCTGCCAGCGGTCAGCGCACCCGGAGCCGGTGTCAGCGGCAACCTCGTCTGCCGCAACATCGGCTTGGCGTCAGCCACCAGCGCCACCTGTACCGCCACGGCAATCGACAGCAACGGCGCCCCGGTGGCCGTGGCGGTCGGCCCCTGCGTGGCCTCGAGCACCAGCGCCGCCAGCCTGGCGCCGGGCGCCAGCCTGACCTGCCCGTTCCAATACACCACGCCCGGCACGCCTGGCGGCGGCGACACCGTGCCGACCGCGGTCACGGTGACAGGGGTCACCGGCGCGACCAACGACAACAACGGGCGCAACTCCAATGGGGGCAACAACAGCACCGCCGTCACGGTGGCCGTCATCGATGCGGTGAACGACAGTGCCAACCTGCCTTTCGGAACCGCCGGCACGGTCAACCTGGTCCTCAACGACAACCTCGGTGGCGCCGCCGCGGCCCCTGGTTCCAGCGGCAATGTCACGCTGACGCCGGTCGACCCACTGCCCGCCGGCATCACGCTGGACAGCGCCACCGGCCTGCTCAACATTGCCGCCGGCACGCCGGCCGGCAGCTATCCCATCAACTATCAGATTTGCGCGCGCCCGGCCCAAAGCCCTGTGGCGTGCGACACGGCCACGGTCACGGTCGCGGTGCTGGGCAAGATCGATGTCGTCAAAGCGGTCGGCGTCCCTTTGCAAGTTGGCCCCAACCGTTTCGAGCTGCCCTATGTGGTCGTGGTGGGCAACGCGGCGCCGGCGGGTGGCGCCGTCTTCAACGTGCAGGCCGACGAAAACCTGGTTGCGACGTTTGGC
>JAYSVE010000286.1:0-1963 GCA_043718725.1 Methylibium sp. | reverse complement strand
CTCCGGCCTGGCCGGACGACCCGGTGGAGGTTGGGCGCATCGTCGATGCCTGGGGCATCAAAGGCTGGCTGAAGGTGCAGCCGTTTGCCTCTGAGGCGCAGGCGCTGCTCGCATCGCGGCGCTGGTTCCTCAAGCCGCCCGAGGCGGTGGCTGGCAAACCTCCCGGTCCGTCGAGCAACAGGTATCCGGCCACACTCAAGGTCACGCTGGCCAAGCACCATGGCGACGTTGTCGTGGCGCAGGCCCTTGGGGTCGAGAGTCGCAATGACGCCGAAGCCCTGCGGGGCGCGCGGGTGTTTGTCGGTCGGTCCAGCTTTCCCGCCGCAAGCAAGGACGAGTACTACTGGATCGATCTGATGGGGCTCACGGTCGTCAACCGCCAGGGAGACACCCTGGGCACGGTGATCGGCCTGCTGGACACTGGACCACACAGTGTTCTGAGGGTGGCCGCCGGCGATGCCGGGGCTCGACCCATCGCGGCCGAGGCGGAACGGCTCATTCCCTTCGTCGCGGCCTATGTCGACGACGTGAGCCTGGAACTCAAACGTATCACGGTCGACTGGGGGCTGGATTACTAGTCCGGCGGTTTTCTCTGCGCTTCGACGTCATCACACTCTTTCCAGAGCTGTTTGCGCCGCACCTGGTTCACGGTATCGCGCGACGTGCGTTCGAGTCGGGCCAGGTCGGTGTGACGCTGTGGCCCTTGCGTGATTTCGCCGACAACCATTACCGGCGGGTGGACGACCGGCCCTATGGCGGCGGTCCCGGCATGGTGATGCTGGCCGAGCCGCTGGAGCGGGCGCTGCGGGCGGTTCGTACCGCGAGAGCGGAATCCACCTTGGTGCCGCTGGTGCATTTCACGCCGACGGGCAGGCGCATCGACCAGTCCGTGGTGAATGAATTCGCCGCGGGTGCCGGCGCCGTGCTCTTGTGTGGGCGCTATGAAGGCATCGACCAGCGGTTCATTGATGCCCATGTCAGCATCGAGTTGAGTCTCGGCGACTTCGTACTTTCGGGCGGTGAGTTGCCGGCCTTGGCCTTGCTGGACGCCGTGGCGCGTCTTCAACCAGGTGTTCTGGGCGACGCGCAATCGCACCAGCAGGACAGTTTCTCGGAGGGCTTGCTCGATTGCCCGCATTTCAGCCGGCCCGAAGTGTTGCCGTCCTCAAGCGGGTCCTTGGCGGTGCCGCCGGTGCTGTTGTCCGGCCACCATGCGGACATCGCGCGATGGCGGCGCGAGCAAGCTCTGGAACTCACCGCCAGGCGCCGCCCCGAGCTGATCGCAGCGGCCCGCGCCGCCGGCCAACTGACGCCATCCGATGAGGCTTATCTGACCAGCCTCAGGCTATAATCAAAAGCTTTTCGATCCTCTGCCAGGCTCATACAGCCGGTCCTCCTGTCGCCAGACGGGGCTCCGAAAACATTCGAAACACGACCTGCGCATGATCACTTGGAGAAACCCATGGACCTGATCCAGACCCTCGAGCGGGAAGAAATCACCCGTCTCAACAAGACCATTCCGCCTTTCTCGCCTGGGGACACCGTGATCGTCAGTGTCAATGTGGTCGAAGGCACTCGCAAGCGTTTGCAGGCCTTTGAAGGCGTGGTGATTGCCAAGCGCAACCGCAGCCTCAATTCGAGCTTCATTGTGCGCAAGATCTCCAGCGGCGAGGGCGTGGAGCGCACCTTCCAGCTCTACAGCCCGTTGATTGCGTCCATCGAAGTGAAACGCCGTGGCGACGTGCGACGTGCCAAGCTGTACTACCTGCGCAACCGCTCAGGAAAATCCGCCCGTATCAAAGAAAAACTCGCCTGACGCAGTCAGAGCATCCGGCGCAGACGGATGCCGCCCCGCGAGGGGCGGGCGAGTTTTCGTCGACAAGGGCAAAAACTCGCCTGACGCAGTCAGAGCATCCGGCGCAGACGGATGCCGCCCCGCGAGGGGCGGGCGAGTTTTCGTCGA
>JAYSVE010000285.1:0-10942 GCA_043718725.1 Methylibium sp. | reverse complement strand
GGCGCTCGCGTCGCCGCCCCCGCCACCGCAGGACAGCAGGCCGGCCACTGCGGCGCAATAGAAAATGGAGCGCGCCGCGGACTGTGCGGCCGTGGGGCAAGAAATTGAAGCGAACTTCATGGGCAATCTCCCTGGGGAAGGGCCGGGCGGCAGCGCAGGCTGGGCAGCCACTTCCCGCGCCCAAACCCAGGCCATCGTGCGCAGGTTGCGAGGTCCGGAAAAGTCCTTAAGGTCACATTTGGAAGCAAACCCGACCGCGCCATGCGAGTCTGCGACTCGCGGCGGATTTCTGCATCCGCAAGACTGCGGACGAAAAGCTCAGGTTCGAATCGGTGAGTTCAAAGCCGCACCAACGCGAAGTCCGGGATGCCGCGCGGCGAGATGAACACCGGGCGCTGGCGGCCCTGCGTCAGGCGGTTCACTTCTTCGGAGACAAACAGGTTCAGCGCCGCGTACGTGACGCGGCCCGCGCGCGTGAAGTCGGCCTTGCCGCCCAGGCCTTCGAGCAGGGCCTTGGTGAAGGCGCCGTTGCCCCATTCGGTTTTTTCCTCCGACTCCTCCTGGCCGGTGCTCGATGCAAACACGACCACGCCGTTTTCGGACGACGAGAGATCGTTCATCATCTTCTCGGTCTGCCGACCCGCCTTGCTGAGTGCGCCCAGTGAATTGCCGGCGAAGCAGGTGTCCAGGAACAGCAGCGTCTTGCCGCGGATCTTGGACAGCGTGGAGACGATGGTCCCCTGCGCCAGCGCCGTCGCCGGCAGCCGCTCATGTTGGCCATCGGCGGGAACAAAGTAGTACTGCCCGCTGGTGTCATTGAGCCCGTGGCCGGCCATGAACAGCATCGCCACATCGGTCGGGCCGACGGTCTGGCGCAGAGTCTCGAATTCCTTGGCGATGTTGGCGCGGGTGGCCTCGCGGTTGGTCAGCGTGCGCACGATGACTTTGCGGTATTGCTTGCCCTCCTGAAGCTTCATCGCGTTGCCGAAGTCGGTCGCATCCTTGGCCGCCAGGCCGAGCCGATACTCCGGGCGGACATAGTCGCTCACGCCGATGGCCAGCACATAAAGATCGCCGGCCGCGCCGACCCGGGGCGCCGCCGCGGTCGCCACCGCGCTGAGGGCACGTTCGATCTTGAAGCTGAGCGGCTCGGACACCCCATAGGCATTGCGCGCCAAAATCTCCACCAGCGACTCGCCCTCGCCGACGTTCAGCTTGGCAAATCCGCGCGCCGTCCCGTCCAGGCTCTTGGGCAGCACCATCTCCAAGGGCTGGGCCGGACGGCCGTTGACACGCACCTCCAGGAACAGGTTCTCCGCCGCTCCCGTGGACGAAACCGCGAACGGCAAGGTCACCTCGGGCACGGCGAGCTTGATGCGTTTGGCCTCCGGCGCCGACAGCGCGGGCGGTACTTCGAGCGCCTTGACGACCGCGAGCACCTTGCGCTCGTTCACCGCCGCCTCGCGCGCAGTCGCCTCGGCCATGGCCAGCGCCGCGGCCAGCTCGCGCGCCGCGGCCAGTTTTGCGGCGGCGTCCTGCTCGGCGGCGAGCCTGGCCTTGGTGCGTTCGGCATCCAGCGCCGCCTGGCGATTGGTGGCTTCGCGCGCCGCCGCTTCGCGCGCCTCGGCGACGCGGGTGGCGGCTTCGCGTTCGGCCGCTTCGCGTTCGGCCTTTTGCTGGGCCGCGACCCGCCGGGCTTCGGCCTGGCGCGAGATCTCGGCCTTGGCGTTGGCCTCGCGCGCCGCCTCGTCGGCCTGGAGCCGCGCCTGGGTTTCGCGCAGGGTGGCCAAGCGGGTCTGTTCCGCCGCGGCCGTGGCGGCGCGCACCGCCGCCAGCGCTTCCTGTTCGCGCGCCTTGGCGTCCTCGCTGGCCTGGTCGCGGGCGGCGACATCGCGGTTGCCCAGCACGTCCAGCGCGGCCCGCTCGTCCAGCGTGTCGAGCAGCGAGTCGATCACATCGGGCCGGTTGAAGCGATCGCGAAACCGGTTCACCGAGTAAAAGTCCATCGCCTGCTGCGGGCTCTTGCCCACCGCCCAGCCGACCAAACGGTCGGCGCCTGCGCTGGCGTCAAAGTAGCCCGAGGGTGTCCACAGAACCCAACGCCCATCGGCCTGGGCCAACAGGGTCAGCAGCAAAACGCCGTCCTTGGCGCGCCACCACCGAAGCGTTCCGTCGGTCATCGCCGACACCACTAGCCGCCCATCTTCACTGGCGTTCACGGCGCGGATTTCGGTGTCCACCGGGCTGCGCCATTGCACCTCGCCGCGTTCGTTCAGCTTGTACAGCGCGCGGTTCGTGCCCAGCACCGCCGACTGGGTCGAGCGGACCACCACCAGCGCGCGCGAGCGCTCGCCAGCGGCCAACGGCACCGGTTTGCCGGCCACGCTGGGCACCGCCTGGGCCAGGTTCCAGTCCGAAGGCCGCGAGAAGAAGCTGAAGCTGGTCTCGGGCGCACGCAAGGCCTTGGGCGGCTTGACACTGAACTGGCGCCGATCGAATTGAAACCCCAGGCCACCGCCCACTGACTTCATGCCCCAGCGCACGGCGCGCGCGTCGGCGCTGAGCTCCAGGTCTTCGGCACTGTCGCCGCGCACCGAGGTGACCGTGGGGGCCGCGCGCTGCGTGGCCCGGCCGGCGGACACAACCCCCCACGATCCGTCGAAGCTGCTGTAGGCAACGCCACCGTCGGGCAGCGCGACCAGGTCGGTGACGCTGTCGCCGGCCACCGGTGTGACATGGGTGGCCGTGCGCGTGGCCAGGTCGTACTGGGCGATGGGAAAGCGGTAGTCCTTCGAGTACGCCGTGCCGCCGCCAAAGATCGAGCGACCGTCGGCCGACCAGGCGAGCACGCGCAGGTCGCCACCAAAGACCGGGATGACCGGCAGCTTGGCCATGGGGCGCCGCGATTCGACGTCGAAGATCTCGATCGGCTCGTGGCTGCGATCCTTGCCGACGGATGCGGCGGTCGAGTCGGCATACGCCACCGCCAGCGACTTGCCGTCCGGGCTGAAGGCCACCGCCGCGGCGCGCCGTTGACCCAGGGCCACACTCGCGATCGGCGTGACCGCGCCCGCCTGGGCGCGGTAAAGGCGCAGACCGCCGTCCAGGCTGACGACCGCCGCCAGGCCGGCCGTGGACACCGCCATGCCGAACACCGGGCCGCCCAGCGGTTCCTCGATCAGCAGTTTTCCGTCCGGCGCAAACGCCTTGAAGCCGTCCGCGCCCGCGTAGCCCGCCAGCAGCACCGTGCCGTCGCGCGACCAGACCAGCTTGCGCACATCGCCAGCCCGGGCGTCCAGCGTTTGCAGCAATGCGCCGTTGTCCAGATCGAACAGGTAGATGGCGTGCGCGCGGCCCTCGCCGCCGGTCGTGCCGCCGACTGCGACCATCGGCCGGGTCGGGTGAACGGCCGCGCCGTAAAGGCGCCCGCCCTCGGCGCCGAACGCAAACGGGCGCAACACGTGGCGCAGTTCGCCGCTGGCCAGGTCCCAGACGCGCGCGGTCCGGTCGTCGGACGCGGTGACCGCCAGGCCCCGCGCCGGATCGACATCGATGCGGCGCACCGGCGCACTGTGGCTGCCCTGTTCAACGACCAGCAAGGGCTGCTGGGCGAAAGCCGTGGCCGACAACGTGAAACCGCCGGCCAACATCACCAGCCCGATCATCCAGGTGCACAAGGCGGCCATGCCGTGGACCGCGCGACGGCGTCGCCACGGTAACGGTGAGGGTGACTTTGATGCGACTGAACCCATGCCCCTCAACGCCGAATGTTGGATGTCCGAAACCGCGCGCCCGGGTGCAGGCGGCGTAAAAAAAATGGATGGCCTGGCAGTCTGTTCAGCGCGGCCCGGAAGCTGCTGCGCCCGCCAGCGCACGAGGCTTCGTTTTAACACCGCACCCAGGTGACGAAAGACACCTGATCAAGGGTTTCGGCCCGGCTTCCACACGCCGGTGGCGAGCAAGGTCCCGAAGACGATGACGGCGCAACCCAGCAGCATGACCCAGGTGACGCGTTCGCCCAGGAACATCCAGCCCCACAGCAGCGCAAACGCCGGGATCAGGAACGTGACGGCAATGGCGTTGGCCGGGCCAATGTTGGCAATCAGGCGAAAGTACAGCACGTAGGCCAGACCGGTGCACACCAACGCCAGCGTCAGCGCGGACAGCCACGCCGCAGCCGACGGCGCCGCCGCCGGCCACCACACGACGGCCGGGACCAGCAAGAACAGCGCGGCGCCGAGTTGGCTGCCTGTCGCCACCGCCAGTGTGGCCACGCCGGTGAGCCGCCGCTTGGTGAAGCTGGCCGAAAAACCGTAGAGCAGCGTCGCCGCGACACACGCCAGCACTGCCCAGCCCGCGCCGCCGGCCGCGAAACCCGGCCCTTGGCTGATGTTTTTCCAGCCCAGCCACAGCACCCCACAAAAGCCGATCGCCAGGCCGAAGATGCGCGCCGGCGTGAGCCTGTCCTTCAACCACCACCAGGCAATGACGGCGCCGAACAATGGCGAGGCGGCATTGAAGATCGACGACATTCCGGCCGTGATCGACAGCGCCGCATAGCTGAACAGCAGGAACGGCAACGCCGAGTTGGTGACGCCGACGATGAAGATCGGCCGCCAATGGTGGCGCAGCACCCCCATTTGCCCGCGCAAACCCAGCAGCGGCAACAAGAAGCAGGCCGCACCGATGACGCGCACGGCCGACAGCGCGACGGGGCCGAACTCTGCCGCGCCCATGCGCATGAACAAGAACGACGCTCCCCACAGCGCCGCCAGCGTGAACAGTTCGACGAGGTCGGACGATCGCATCGGTCAACCGGCGCGGTCCGCACGTCGGTCTGCGCCCTCCTGCCGCAGGCGGCCCGGAATGCTCAAGCGGCGTCCTCGAACAGCGCGTTCTGCGCCGGCTGCATCACGCGAACATCCAGCAATGCGCCTTCCAGGCGCAGCAGCGCGACCTTGCGCTCCAGGCCGCCGGCGTAGCCTGTCAGCGCACCGCTGGCGCCGATCACCCGGTGGCATGGCACGATCACGCTCAGCGGGTTCTTGCCGACGGCCGCGCCCACCGCGCGGACCGCGGCTGGGCTGTTGATCGCGCGTGCGATGTCGCCGTAGCTGCGCGTCGAGCCAGCCGGGATGGCCAGCAGCGCTTGCCATACGGCACGTTGAAACGGCGTGCCCAGCAGGTCCAGCGGCAGGTCGAAACCGTCTCTGGCGCCACCGAAATAGGCTTTGAACTGCGCGGCGGCGCGCTGGAGCAGCGGGTCGTCCGCACGGTTGGGCACATTCAACTCGCCGGGGTGGTCCTTCTGCCGAATGAACCAGGCGCCCGCCAGCCCGGCGTGCGTGCGCGCCAGCAGCATCGTGCCCAGCGGCGAGGCGTACTGGGCCTGTGCGGTGCAGGCTGACTGAATGGCGGTGGTTGCAAAGCTCATGGTGGGGTCTCCAGGCTGTTCCAAAGGCGCAGCACGGCGTAGGCGCGCCAGGGTCGCCACGCCGCTGCGCGGCTGTCGGCCTCGCGCTGCGAGGCGGTGTTGAAAAGATTCTGCATGGCCTTGCGCACCGCCACGTCGTTGGGCGGAAAGGCATCGGGCCAACCCAGCGCCCGCATCGCGACGTAGTGCGCTGTCCACGGGCCGATGCCGGGCAGCTCGCACAGCCGCGCGATCAGGTCGTGCGGCGCGGCCCCCGCCCCGATCAACGGCGCCAGTCCTGGCCAGGCTTGCGCGAGCGCGATGATGGCGTTGGCCCGGGCCCGGATGATGCCCAACTCGGCGATCTGCGGCAGCGCCGCCGCGGCGAGCACCGCGGGCGCGGGGAAGACCCGAGTGATGTCGACCCACGGCGTGGCCAGCGGTTCGCCGAACCGCTCGACCAGCCGCCGCGCCAGCGTGCGCGCCGCCGCCACCGTCACTTGTTGGCCCAGCACGGCACGTACCGCCAGTTCGAACCCATCCAGACTGCCGGGCAGGCGCAGCCCGGCGGCACCGGGCAAGCCATCGAGTGCGGCGTCGATGCTGTGCGGCGCGGCGTCGAGGTCCAGCCACTGGCGCGCGGCCGTCACGACCTGGCCGCTGGCGCCCGCCCATTGGGGGGCGAAGCGCAGGCGCACCCGGGCCGCCAGCGGCAGGAAGCGCGCCTCGATCCAGCCGGCGCTGCGCGCCACGGCATCGGCGCGCAGCGTGCGCCGGATCGACTGGCCGTCGACACCTTCGACGCCCGGAATGGCCCGCTTGGCGATGAAGCCCAGCAAGGCCGGCACGTCGTACGGCGCGCGGTAGCTCAACGTCACGGTCACGGCAGCGTCGTCGTGCGTCACGTCTTCGGCCGCGTTACCGCGCAGCCGGCTCGGGCTCATGCGGTAGTTGTCGGCAAACGCGGCGTTGAAGCGGCGCAGGCTCTTGAAGCCACTGCTGAGGGCAACCTGGGCGATCGGCAGGTGCGTGTCGGTCAACAACTGCTTGGCCAGCAGCAGGCGCCGGGTTTGCAGGTATTGCAACGGCGTCACGCCGTGCTCGGTGGCAAAGATGCGGCGCAAGTGCCGGTCGCTCACACCGAGCCGCCGGGCCATCGAGGCCAGGCTGGGGGTGTCGCCGTCGGCAGCGTGTTGGTCAAGCTCGTCGGCCGCCTGCCGGGCCAGGGTTCGGGAGGCGTCCATCACCGTCCAGCGCACGCCCGGGCCGGGTGCGATCTCGGGCCGGCACTTCAGGCAGGGGCGGAACGCGGCCGCTTCGGCCTGCGCCTGGGTGTCGAAGAAGCGGCAGTTTTCGCGTTTCGGGGTGCGCACGCGGCAGATCGGCCGGCAATAGATCCGGGTCGAGGTGACGCCGACGAACCACAGGCCGTCAAAGCGCGCGTCGCGGGCGGTGAGGGCTTGGTAGGCGGCATCGGCGTTGAGCTGCATGCCTGAGATTATGGCCAGCCGCGGCGGCAAGACTGGCCGTTTTCGGACATCTCAGACCCGCCCGGCCGTCCGAAGGTGCTGAGACGCCCCCTCGGGGGGCAGCGAACAAAGTGAGCGTGGGGGTTTCATTTCAGACCCGCCCGGCCGCCCGAAGGTGCTGAGGCGCCCCCTCGGGGGGCAGCGAACAAAGTGAGCGTGGGGGTTTCATCTCAGACCCGCCCGGCCGCCCGAAAGTGCTGAGACGCCCCTTCGTCGGGCGGCGAGCCAATTGAGCGTGGGGGATTCAATTCAGGCCGGCGCCGCTTCAGGTGTCGCCAAAGGCGCCGTGCCGGCCGGCGCCAGCCGCGAACCGGGTGGCGCCGGCCACGGCTTCGCCCGAGGCGATGCTCCGCAGGCCGAGTCCGAATTCCTGCGCCAAGGCCTCGCTCACCGGCAGGCCATGCTGGCCGATGAGGCTGGCCCGGTCGTTGCGCAGGCATTGCTGCGGATGGGCCGCAATCTGCCCGGCCAATGCCAGCGCCGCGCTCAACGCCTGGCCGGCAGGCACGACACGATTGGCCAGGCCCATCGAGAGTGCCTCGTCGGCGCCCACAGGCCTGCCGGTCAGCACCAGGTCCAGCGCCCGGCTCTGGCCGATCAGGCGCGGCAGGCGCACGCTGCCACCGTCGATCAGCGGCACGCCGAAGCGGCGGCAGAAGACGCCGAAGACGGCCGTCGCGCTGGCCACGCGGAGATCGCACCACAGCGCCAGCTCCAGCCCGCCTGCGACGCAATGACCTTCGACGGCGGCGATCACCGGCTTGCTCAATGACAAGCGGCTTGGCCCCATCGGGCCGTCGGCCTGCATGTCGGCGTCCAGGCTCAATGCGCGGTCGTTGGCGTCGAACCCACCGGCGACGGCGTTCAGGTCGGCGCCGGCACAGAATTGCCCGCCGGCGCCCTGAAGCACTGCAACGCAGGCCTCGCCATCGGCCTCGAAGCTTCGAAACGCCTGAGCCAGAAGCCGCGCCGTCGGGCCGTCGACGGCATTGCGCACTTCCGGGCGGTTCAGCGTGATGGTCCAGACGGTGCCCTGCCGCTCGATGTTGATGCGGGTGCTGCTCATGATGGGCTCCGGGTCGGTGTGGAAGGCAGGGGTTGCGCCTCGGCCAAGGCGATGCGTCCGGCGACCCGAAACTCGCCGCGGCGCCCGGGTGTCACGATGACGATCTCGGCGGGGGCCGGGCTCAGGCCGGTGAACGCCAGCGTCGTCGATCCATGCGTCACCAGGACCAGGTTGCCTTGCTTCGGCGCCTTTTCGATCAGCGCACGAAAGGCGGCGATCTGCGTTTCACGGTTTTGCGCGTGCTCGAACAGATTGCCCAGCCCGACATGCGTGCGGGCGCCGCCAAAGGTGATCTGCGCCGTCTCGATGCAGCGGCACCAGGGACTGGACAACACGCCGGCGGTCGCAACGCCGCGCTCGCGAAACGCGGCGCCCAGGCGTTGTGCCTGCGCACGACCGGCATCGAACAGGTTGCGCTGGGTGGCGCGGTCGCCGAGTGCGAAGCCAGGTGGGTCGCCGACGCCGGGCTCGGTCTGGGCGTGGCGGATCAGCACCACCTGGCCGCCCTTGGTCAACAGGCGCCACAGCGATTCGTCCGCCTGGGCAGCACCGGCCCAAAGGAGCGCGGCGCTCAGCAGGGCGATTGCCAGGTGACTCTGGCGGGCCCTTCGGCGCGCAATGGGGCGTGGTGGCGCAGGCGATTGCATTTCAGGCAGCTTCCATCGGCAGCGCATTCGAGATGCGCATCATCGGTGGGGTTGAGGCTGAAGTGTGCAGGAGGTGGCGGCCGCCGCGCAAATGGCGGCATCGCTTCAGACCAGCGTCGGGCGCGGGTCGGCGCGCCGTCGCCACCGGCGCGAAGCCCTCTGCGGGTTCAGTGCCGGGTCCAGCCGCCGCCTCGCAAATGCCAGCGTCCGTGGTGTGGCATCCACTGGTGCGGCGACCAGATGAAGCCAGCGCGCGGCCTTTCCCAACGCCCACCGACCCAGTGGTGGCGCCCGCCACCCCAACCCCAATGGCCGCTCAGCCAGACCGCGCCGACGAACGGCACGACGGGCACGACTTCAACATAGGGCGCGGGCGGTGGAACATCGGCACTGGCGACCGGTTCGCCGTAGGCGCGGTAGGGCTCAGGCCGGTGCTGCGGGTAAGGCACCATCACGCAGGCTGACATGAGCAGCGCGGACAAGGCGGGCACAAGAACTCGGAGTGTTGGCATGAGCTGTCCTTTGGCCAAGATGGCATCAAGCGTCATTAACCCGGTCGGCGTTCGGCGCGATGACCGGGAAGCCCGGCTTTACACAAGCTTTACCGAATTGGCGTCAACGTCTCTGCGGTTCACGGCACGGTCGGCCAGCCGACCGCGTCGGTGCATCAAGCAGGTTCTCGATGACGAATGCGCTTCGTGACCTGCACAGCCGCTTCGCTCTGGGGTTTCCACGCTGGTACGTCGGCAGCCACTTGAACTACAACGCCAAGGCTTGCCTGGCAAGGCGAGAGTAGCGCGCCACGTCATCCACCCCCGCCTTGATGCCTGTTGCGGGGCCAACACCCGAGGGTTCGCTGTTGCAGGTTTTGCAGATCGTCATCAGCGGCATCGCGCAGGGTTGCATCTACGGCCTGATCGCGCTCGGCTTTGTGCTCATCTACAAGGCCACCGAAACCGTCAGTTTTGCCCAGGGCGAGCTGATGATGCTCGGCGCCTTCGGTGGCCTGGCCTGCATGACCTTGCTGGGCTTCCCGTTCTGGCTGGCGGTGCTGTGCGCCATCGTCGCGATGGCCGCGGTGGGCGCGCTGATCGAGCGGGTCGTGATCCGGCCCATCCTCGGGCAGCCGGCGTTCTCCATCGTGATGCTGACGATCGGCATCGGCTATGTGGCACGAGGTCTGATCACGATGATCCCGAACATCGGCACCGAAACCCACACGCTGCCGGTGCCCTACAAGGACCAGATCTGGAAGCTCGGCACGCTGGTGCTCAATGTCGAGCAGATGGCCGTCATCGCGACGACGGCGGTGCTCAGCGGGCTGCTCTATGGGCTGTTCAAGTACAGCAAGCTGGGCGTGGCCATGCAGGCGTCGTCGCAAAACCAGTTGGCCGCCTACTACATGGGCATCCCGGTGCGGCGCCTCAACGGATTGGTGTGGGGGCTGGCCGCCGGCGTTGCGGCGATCGCGGGGTTGTTGCTGGCGCCCATCACCTTTGTGCACGCGAACATGGGGTTCATCGGGCTCAAAGCGTTCCCGGCCGCGGTGGTCGGCGGCTTCGGGAGCCTGCCGGGCGCGATCGTCGGCGGCGTGATCATCGGTGTGGTCGAAGCGCTGTCGGGTTTCTTCCTGCCTGAAGGCTTCAAGGACATCGCGGCCTATGTGGTGGTGCTGATCATGCTGATGGTCAAGCCGAACGGTTTGTTCGGCGAGAAGCTGCGCAAGAAGGTCTGAGCATGTCGCCGAGCCGCCTCAAGACATGCTCGCTCCCCAAGGGCCACGAAGGGGCCCCTCGTGGCCCTTGGGGGGCGGCGCGCAGCGCCTTGGGGGCGAACTGAATCACATGCGCTTCATCTTCAAGACCGACTACCTGCAAGACATCCGCCTGGCCAAGCACGGCGGCCACCGGTTCTGGTACGGCGCGCTGATGGCGGTGCTGCTCGCCGCGCCGTGGCTGCTGCCGGAGTACTGGCTGGCTCAGCTCACCTTCGTGCTGATCTATGCCGTCGTCGGGCTGGGTTTGATGCTGCTGGCCGGCTTCACCGGGCTGTTTTCGCTGGGGCACGCCGCGTTCCTGGGCGTCGGCGCCTACACGCAGGGCGCGCTCACGAACGCGGGCGTGCCGTTTCCGATCGCGCTGGCGATCTCGGGCCTGTTGTCGGCGGCGGTCGGCATGGTCGTCGGCCTGCCGGCGCTGCGCGTCAAGGGCATCTACCTGGGGATTGCCACGCTGTCGTTCGGTTTCATCGTCGAGGAGGTGTTTGCGCGCTGGGAGCGGGTGACCGG
>JAYSVE010000284.1:0-1966 GCA_043718725.1 Methylibium sp. | reverse complement strand
ACGGAAGTCTCGGTCGGAGCGATGATTTTGGATTCGTTCTGCGCTTGCACAGCCGGGCCCGCGCTGACGCACCCCGCTGCAATGAGCGCACGGCAAAGAGGTCTGAGGCGGTAGCAACTCATGCTGAACTTTGCGGTCGCGGCGGTCGCGGCGGTTGGGTAGACGAGGGCGCGCATCACCGGCCACCTCCGACAGCAGGATTGGCGGGGTTCGCGGCGGGTGTGCGTTCGAGCTTGTGCTGCTCGCTGTTGAACTGGATGCCCCAGGGGTCGTCCCGTCCATCCTGCTTGTGCGGCACGAACACCGGCCCCAGCCGGCGTCGCTGGCTGACCTGTTCCAGCACCTTCGGGAAGCAACTCTGTTCGCGGAAATCGGCGCGATGAAGTTCACCGTTCTTCAGGTCGACAAAGAGGCTCTCGGCGTCGCCCGCATTGCGGCTGGACGTGATGCCGAAGCGCGCGCCCACGGGTGCCGATTGCGGGTCGATCTTGAGGACGTGGGTGATGGGTCGAACGCCGCACAGGCTGTACTGGCCGTTTTCGTCGGTGGTGACGCTGGTGCCGTCTTCCATGTACAGGCGCACGCCGGGGATGCCGGGTTCGCCGTTGTCCTGCACCTTGTTCTGGTTGCAGTCGACATACACCTTGCCGATGACGCAGGCATCGGCGCTGAACACACTGCCGGTCACCTTGATAGCGGCCTGGGCCCTGACCACCCGGGTCGTGCCTTCGATCTGCGCCGAGTTGACGCCAGTGCCCCTGTCCGCGCCGGTCCCCAGGCGCACCCGGTAGCTGATGACGGCCTCGGTGTTGGCCGCCATCACGCCGATGTTGAAGCGCAATTTCGGTCCGGGGAAGCCGGTGATGGCCGAATCGGCGATCGGCGTGGGCGCAGCCGCGCCGAGCTGCAATGTTGCGCTGCCAGAGATCATCTTGAAGCCCAGCGGCAGGTCGTCGACCACCCGCACCGAAGGCGCGGCGCCCGGGCCGGGGTTGCTGATGCGGATGCGATATAGCACCGAGTCGCCCACTGTCACGTTGGTCTTGTCGGCGGTCTTGGTCAGCACCAGGTCCGCGACGACATTGGGGTCGAGCGGGATGTGGTTGTGGATCACCAGGGCGCTGGCCGCGCCCAGGCTGATCACCAGGTGGTAGGTGGTGGGCTGGCCCTGTGCCGGCGCCGTGGCTTGAGGCACCACCGCATAGGTCGCGCCACTTTGGCTGGGCAGCGGTGCGCTGGGCGGAATCACCCGCGAAGGCGGGTTGGCATAGGCCGCCGGCGCCGTGACCCGAACGGTGTACGCCGTGACGGCCGCGGGACAGGCCGGGTCCGCGCCCAGCAGCAGGTCAAAACGGTACATGCCGGCGCTGAGCCCGGTGGCTGGCGTGAGCTGCCCCTGCTGCCCCAAAAGCAGGCAGGCCGCCGGCAGCGGCGTACCGCTGGGCGCCAGCAGTTCAAGCCGTGTGCCACCGACTGGAAGGCGGGACGTGCTGTCGTAGACCACGCCGCTGGGGTCAACCGGCAGACTTTGCTGCGCCAAGTTGGCGCCGGCTAGCATGCTGATGAGCAAGGTGCGTGTCGGCAAGTCGAGGCTGGAGTTGGCCTGCGGGTTGTTGTTTTCGCCATTCACGGGCACACCGATGACGGGCCCAGAACCCCCGGACGCGCCGGGCGCCCGGAAACGCACCTGGTAGTTGCCAGGCGGAACACCAACGATCGTGTAGTTTCCGCTCACATCGGTTGTCGACGTGGCCGGAACTCCGGCGGTCGTCAGTACGGTCTGACCGCTGAGACTGACGCCACCGACCACGGTACCAGCGGGGTAGATCAGCTCGGCGGTGTATCCGGGCAGGCCGGGCTCACCGGGTTCGCGAATTCGGTTGCCGCCGGATGCGCTACTGGCGTCGTACCAGACCGAGCCGCTGACGCTGCCGGGCAGCGCCAACGGCGTCGGGTCGTCGCTTCC
>JAYSVE010000283.1:0-10944 GCA_043718725.1 Methylibium sp. | reverse complement strand
GCGGGTAGGGTGTGCGCCGCGACGATCCGCTTCTGGCACGGCGAAGCCGGGATCCGTTTCTGGCATGACCGCAAGCGGCCGCCTTTCAAGAGCTACCTGTTCATCCTGAACGTGGTGGACGACGGTTATGGCGGCCTGGAGCATCGCAACTCCACAGCCTTGCTCGCGTCGCGGCGCGACCTGCCCCGGCTGGGCGAAAGCCGCCAGGGCGAGGGCTACATCACGCTGCTGGGGCTGATCAGCCACGAGTACTTCCACACCTGGAACGTCAAGCGGCTGCGCCCGCAAGAATTTGCCGGCTACGACTACAGCCGTGAAAACTACACCGAGCTGCTGTGGTTCTTCGAGGGCTTCACCTCGTACTACGACGACCTGGTGCTGCTGCGCGCCGGGCTGATCGATGCGCCGCGCTACCTGGCTCTGATCGCCAAGACGCTCAACGGCGTGCTGGCCTCACCGGGCCGCAAGGTGCAAAGCGTGGCCCAGGCCAGCTTCGATGCCTGGGTCAAGTACTACCGCGCCGACGAGAACAGCCCGAACGCCACGGTCAGCTACTACACCAAGGGTTCGCTGGTGGCGCTGGCGCTGGACCTGCGCCTGCGCGCCGGTGGCAAGGCATCGCTGGACGACGTGATGCGCCACCTGTGGGCCGCCAGCGCGGGCGGGCCGATCAGCGAGGCCGACATCGGCGCGGCCTTGCGGGCCGTCTCAAAGCGCTCGTTCGACACCGAGTTGGCGGCCTGGGTCCATGGCACGGACGACCTGCCGCTGGCCGAGCTGCTCGGCGCCGCCGGGGTGGCCTGGCAACACCCTGCCGCCACGCTGGCCCAACGCCTGGGCCTGCGCGTCAATGAAAGTGCCTTGACCGGCGTCAAGGTGAGCCATGTGCTGAGCGGCGGCGCCGCCCAGCAGGCGGGCCTCGCGCCCGGCGACGAACTGCTGGCCGTCGACCGTTGGCGCCTGCGCCGGCTCGACGATGCGCTGCGCCTGATGGTCGCCGGCACACCGTCCACCCTGCTGGTGGCGCGCGACCAGCGGGTGCTGACGCTGGCCCTGACCTTGCCCACGGAGGCCGGCGCGGCGGCGGGCCCGTTTGCGCCACCGATGGGCTTGGCGCTGGCGCCAGAACCGAGCAAGGCGGCGCTGGCCTTGCGCCGGGCATGGCTGGCTGGCTGAAGCGGCGGCCGACGGCGTCGGCGGCGGCGCGCACCCAGCGGTTCCTGCCCAGGGCGTTGGCCTGGGTCACGCTGGTCCTGGCGGTGCTGGCGATGCACGGCGCCATCACCGAACTGCTGGCGCGGCACTTGGAAGGTCTGGGCCGCGCGCCGCCCGCGCCGGCACGCCTGGAAGTGGTTTACGTGCGTGACATGGAGCTGGCGCCGCCACCGCTGACCGCGCCCGCTGCGCCGTCGCCGCTGCCTGCAGAGGTGCGGCCACGCGCGCCGACGGCGCGGCCTGCCAAGGCGGCGTCGGCGCCCGATCGCGGCGCCAGCCAGGCCATGCCCAAGCCGGCCCGCGCCGCCAAGCCGGAACCGCGGCCCGAGCCGCCGCCGCTGGCCGCAGAAGCGCCCGCGGCCGATCCACTGCCCGAGGCCGACCCGCCAGCCGTCGCCGACCCCGTCGCCGTCACCGTCACCGTCGCCAGCGCTCCGTCCGTCGCACCCGAGACGGCACCCGAGCCCGCCACAGCGGTCGTGCCGGTGCCGGCGCCGGAGCTGGCCGCATCGACGCCGGCCGCTGCAAGCGCCGGTGCCGAGGGTTCGGCCGCAGCATTCGAATGGCCCGCGTCGACCCGCGTGAGCTACCGCCTCACCGGCAATGTGCGCGGCGAGGTCAACGGCGACGCGCAGGTCGACTGGGTTCGTGTCGACAAGCGCTACCAGGTGCACCTGGACCTCACCCTGGGGCTCAGCTTTGCGCCGTTGATGACGCGCAGCATGAGCAGCGACGGCGACATCACGACCGCCGGGCTGTCACCGCGCCGCTACGACCAGCGGACCAAGATCGGCTTCGGTGCGCGCCAGCATGTGACGGTGCTGTTCGAGCCCGACGCCGTGGTGCTGGCCAACGGCCAGCGCCGCGAACGCTGGACCGGTGTGCAGGACACGGCCAGCCAGTTCATCCAACTCACCTGGCTGTTCAGCACCCGGCCCGAGCTGCTGCGTGGCGGCGCCACGATCGAGGTGCCGCTGGCGCTGCCGCGCAACCTGTCCCGCTGGGTCTACGACGTGTTCGAACCGGAGCCTGTCCACACCCCCTTCGGCGCCATCACGGCCTACCCGCTGAAGCCGCGCCGCGGCGTCGCCAAGGGCGGCGACCTGAGCGCGGAGATCTGGATTGCGCCGGAGCTGCGCTACCTGCCGGTGCGCATTCGCATCCAGCAAGACGCCGAAACCTTTGTCGACCTCGTGATCGCACGCAAGCCCCAATTGGCCGCGCCATGAGCACGCTGGGCAGTCCCAAGGCGAATACCGCAGTGCGCAGCACGGAGCTTGCCTGATGAGCGCGTTTCAGGTCAGCGGCGTGTCGATGAAGCGCGCACCGAAGGTCGCGGCGGCGGCCGCGCCGCGCGTGTTGCGCACCACCTGCTGGGCCACCTGAAGGGCGGCCAGCAACTGGTTCCAGTCGGCGCACTTTTCGATCCGAATGGCCAGCGCCTCGGCCATCGGGCCGACCTGGTCGGTGAGCGAATGCACGGCGTCACGCTTGCGCTGCTCGAATTCGGGCGAGCGGGCCGGCCTGGACGTGACAGCGGCTTCGGGTTTCGGCGCGACCGGGGCAGGCGCAGGGGCGGGGGCGGGGGCAGCCGGTCGGGGCGCGATGCGCTGCTCGACCAGCGCCGAGACCTCGATGAAGCCATCGTCCAGCAGCGCTTTCAGCGCCGCCACCGACTCCCCGGGGATCAGCTTGGCGAGTTCATCGTCGCTGCGCCGCCCGTCGACCAGGATCAGGGCCGTGCGCAGGCGCGGCAGCAGCCGGTACCGGCGCGACTCGATCTCGATTTGACCCTTTGTGGTCTTGTGATAGATCGTGGCCATGGCGTCGTGGGGGAAGATTTCAAGCTTATCCCAGTTGCCGGCCGGATCGCCGAAGCGCGGCCGCGAAGCCAGCAAGTTCGCACGTATAGTGAACTCTTGTTCAGAGGAGTTGCACGATGGAAAACCAGGTTGTTCTCGCCGATGTGCGCGGCACGGGCGCGCTCAAGGTCGGTGTGCTCACGCTGCACCGGCCCAAACAACTCAACGCCTTGAACGACGCGCTGATGGACGAACTCGGCGCCGCGTTGAAAACCTTCGACGCGGACGCGGGCATTGGCTGCATGATCATCACCGGCGGCGACAAGGCCTTTGCCGCCGGTGCCGACATCGGTGTGATGGCGGGCTGGACCTACATGGATGTCTACAAGAGCGACTTCATCACCCGCAACTGGGAGGCGATTCGTTCGGTCCGCAAGCCGGTGATCGCCGCGGTGGCCGGGTTTGCGCTGGGTGGCGGCTGCGAGCTGGCGATGATGTGCGACTTCATCATCGCCGCCGACACGGCCAAATTCGGCCAGCCGGAGATCAAGCTCGGCATCATTCCCGGCGCCGGTGGAACCCAGCGTCTGCCGCGCGCCGTTTCCAAAGCCAAGGCCATGGACATGATCCTGACCGGCCGCATGATGGACGCGGCGGAAGCCGAACGTGCCGGGCTGGTGTCGCGCGTGGTGCCGGCCGCGGAGTTGATGGACGTGGCGCTGGCCGCGGCCCAGGCGATATGCGAGTTGAGCGGCCCCAGCGTGATGATGGCCAAGGAAAGCGTCAACCGCGCCTACGAGGGGCCGCTGGCCGAGGGCATCCAGTTCGAGCGCCGCATGTTCCATTCGCTGTTCGCCACCGACGACCAGAAGGAAGGCATGGATGCTTTTGTGAACAAGCGCAAGGCGGTGTTCAAGCAGCGCTAGTCGGCGTTGGGCCGGGGCGCTTTGTGCGGCCTCAGGCGACTCACCGGAACTGGCTTCTCCCGTTGGACAATCCGAACACGGTGAACGCGGGAGCGACGTGATGCTGACTGAGCTGCACATCAAGAATTTCAAGGCCTGGAAAGACACCGGAGCGGTCCGCATGGCACCGCTCACCGTCATCTTCGGTGCGAACAGTGCAGGCAAGAGCAGCCTGGGCCACCTGCTGCTCGCCTTGAAGCAGACCACGCTGCTATCAGATCGCAAGCGGACCCTGCATCTTGGAGACAAGTCTTCGCTGATCGACCTGGGAACGTTCGCTGACTGCATCCATGACCATGGTCTGAAGGCATCCCTTGAGTTTTCGCTGAATTGGCGTCTTCCAACTGCGCTCACCGTGCGCAACTCTTCGGTCCGCGGTGAGTCATTTTCTGGCACCGACATGAGCCTGACCAGTCGCATCCGGGCTGGCAGGGGGGAGCAGCCAGAAGTGGAGAGCATTCGATATCGACTGTCGAATGGACCCGCAGATGGTTTGACTGATGTGTTGACCGTAGACCATCGACGCGGCGCGGCGGGTTCGGGCACGCTGGAAGCGAGCCCTCTGACCCTGGTCAAGTCTGTCGGACGCAAGTGGCCTCCAGAGCCCCCAGAGAAGTTTTACCGCTTTTCAGACGTGACACTCGCCCGTTATCAAAACGCTGATTTCCTGGCGCAGTTCGCGTTGGAAACGGAGCGATTGCTCGGAAACCTGTACTACCTCGGCCCGCTGCGCAGACCGCCTGAGCGGACGTACCAATGGTCCGGCGACATGCCTTCCGACGTCGGCTCTCAGGGCGAATTCGCGATAGCTTCGTTGCTGGCCGCGACGGCAGCAGGGCGAAAACTCAACCGAGGCCCCAGGCAACGACTGCAGGGGTTCGAAGCATTTATCGCGTCGTGGCTGAAAGACATGGGCGTCATCAGCAGCTTCAATGTCAAGCCAGTTGCCAAAGGCCGCAAGGAATTCGAGGTACTCATCAAGACTCACGCAAAGGCGCCTGAAGTCAAGCTGACGGACGTCGGATTTGGGATCTCGCAGGTCTTGCCCTCGCTGGTTGAAGCCTTTTACGCTCCGCCCAATTCGATGGTGTGGATGGAGCAGCCGGAGATCCACCTGCATCCCCAGGTGCAGGCTGAACTTGCGGATGTTTTCATCAGTGCCGTGCAAGCCCGTGAAGACGGCAAGCCGCGCAATGTGCAGTTGATTGTCGAGAGTCATTCCGAGCACTTCTTGACAAGGCTGCAACGTCGTGTGGCGGAAGGAGTGATCAGCCCCCAAGACGTCGCCGTGTATTTCTGCAAACGGCCGGATGGTGCCGCCGACCTGGAGCCCTTGCAACTGAATTTGTACGGCGAGATTGAGAACTGGCCCGAGAACTTTTTCGGTGACGAGTTGGCTGATGTGACGGCCCGTACCATGGCCGCTATGCGTCGAAAAATTAGTGAGCGGGAGCTTGCAGGTCGCTCATCATGATCGCCAGTGTTGTGGATACGAATGTCATTCTTGTTGCAAATAGTCAGCATGCGGGTGCTTCGCCGGAATGTGTTCTCGCTTGTGTCGAACGCCTCAATGAGCTGATGAAGTCGGGCGTGCTGGTCATTGACGATGGTTTTCGAATCCTGCTGGAGTATCAGAACAAGACAAGTCCGCGCGCGGCCAAGGGCGTCGGCGATCTGTTTGTGCAATGGCGCTGCGCCACAGTCGTCAATTGCAGCGCGTGCATCAGGTCGCACTGACCGAACATGAGCCGAATCGTTACACAGAATTTCCTGACCCCGTTCTGGAGGAACTGTTCGATCCGCCCGATCGAGTGTTTGCCGCGGTGGCTCATGCTCACCCCGATGACCCAACGATTTGGCAAGCGGCAGACTGCAAGTGGCTCGACTGGTGGCCTGCGTTGAAGGCCTGTGGAGTTTCGGTGGAATTCTTGTGCGAAGACGACATCTGCCGCGTGTACGCGAAGAAGTATCCGAAGAAGCCAATGCCACCCCTGCCGTGACCGAGTTCTTTCGCTATCCCCACACCCCCCATATCGTCTGGCTGGCCGAGGGCCAGCCGCGTGACGACAAGGTGCTGTCGCCAACCGAGGCCACTCTTTTCTTGGCCGATGAAGTCGTGGTCGAAGAGAAGCTCGATGGAGCCAACCTTGGGTTCTCGATCGGGCCCGACGGCGGGTTGCGCGCGCAGAACCGCGGTCAGTACCTGTTGGCGCCATTCACCGGCCAGTTCGCGCGACTGGATGCCTGGCTGACAGCGCACCAGGACAGGCTTTACGACGTATTGACCGAATCATTGATTGTCTTTGGAGAATGGTGTGCCGCACGCCACTCGCTGAACTACGACCGGTTGCCGGACTGGTGGCTGATGTTCGATGTTTATGACCGCAACTCGCGGCAATTTTGGAGCACCCAGCGGCGCAACGAACTGGCAGGTGCGATGCGGGCGACGGCGGTTCCTTGCATACACCGGGGGCGGGTCAGCCTGGCACAGTTGCAAGCTTGGCTTGCTGGCGAGCCCAGTCAATTCCGCGAGGGTGCGCTGGAGGGTTTGGTCCTGCGGCGCGAGGATTCACTTTGGTTGAAGGAACGAGCAAAGCTGGTACGGCCGGGTTTCACCCAAGCCATCGCTCAGCATTGGCGCGAACGTCCCCTCGAATGGAATCGCGTGCTTACAGCGGCACGCGGTTGAACTTGCTGAAACGCCTCACGGCTGCACCCAGCGCGCGCCCTGCTCGTCGAACAACGCGCGTCGATGGCCGTCGGGGTGCAGTTCCAGCCAGTCGAGCGACAGCACCTGCGCGCAGACGACGGCGAAATATTCGCGTTTGAGGAGCGGGGCCGCGGGCGCAATGTTGGCCTGCGGTGGGGTGTCCAGCGGCGCGCCCGGCGGCAACCGGGCCAGGTAATCCTGCGCCGCCGGCGTGAACTTGATGCGGGCCCAGCGCGA
Source organism: Methylibium sp. (assembly GCA_043718725.1). Lineage (GTDB taxonomy): Bacteria > Pseudomonadota > Gammaproteobacteria > Burkholderiales > Burkholderiaceae_C > LGRD01. The sequence goes on along the minus strand of JAYSVE010000283.1, from coordinate 4,015 downwards.
CGTGGCGGCCAGGCCTGTCATTTCGAGCGACAGCAGCACGCGACAGCGCAACTGCCAGCCCAGTGTGGCGGACCACATCACCATCGTGGCGCGCGGGTGCTGGAGCAACTGCCCCACCTTGCCGGCGCGGTCGTCGGTGAACGTCATCAGTTGCCGGCTCTGCACATCCACCTCGCGCAGAATCACCGTGCGCGCATCCGCCGTCTCGCCGTCGGTGGTGGCCAGCACCGGCGTGCGCCAGGCGTGGTGCTTGTCGTGGGTGGCGCTTTCAAGCTCACGCCACAGCGCGGCTTCAATGGCCGCCAGCGATGTCAGCCGCGCGGTCATCTCACTGTTCCTTGCGCAGTGACGGAAACAGGATCACGTCGCGAATGCTCGGGCTGTCGGTGAGCAACATCATCAGGCGGTCGATGCCGATGCCGCAACCCCCGGTGGGCGGCATGCCGTACTCGAGGGCGCGGATGAAATCGGCGTCGTAGTACATGGCCTCCTCGTCGCCGGCCTCCTTGTTGGCGGCCTGGGCCAGGAAGCGCGCCGCCTGGTCCTCGGCGTCGTTCAACTCCGAGAAACCGTTGGCGACCTCGCGGCCGGTGATGAACAGCTCGAAGCGCTCGGTGACGGCCGGGTTGGCATCCGAAGCGCGCGCCAGCGGCGACACCTCGACGGGGTAGTCGATGATGAAGGTCGGTGCCCAGAGCTTTTCCTCGACCACCGCCTCAAAGCAGCCGAACTGCAATTCGGCCAGCTTCCAGTGGGCCGGGGCTTCGTGGCCGAGCGACTTCAGGCGCGCGCGCAACAGCTCGGTGTCGCCGGCTTCGGCCTCATTCATTTCGGCGTGCCGGACCAGTGAATCGCGCACCGTCAACCGGGTGAATGGCGGGTCCAGGTCGACCGGCTTGCCGGCATAGCTGAGCGTGGCCGAGCCGGTCGCCTGGCGCGCCGCATGGCGCAGCACCTGCTCGGTAAAGTCCATCAGGTCGTGGTGGTTCCAGTACGCGGCATAGAACTCCATCATCGTGAACTCGGGGTTGTGGCGCACGCTGATGCCTTCGTTGCGAAAGCTGCGGTTGATCTCGAACACCCGCTCGAAGCCGCCGACGATCAGCCGCTTCAGGTACAGCTCGGGCGCGATGCGCAGGAACATCTGCTGGTCCAGCGCGTTGTGGTGGGTTACGAACGGCTTGGCGTTGGCGCCGCCGGGAATCGGGTGCAGCATCGGCGTCTCGACTTCCATGAAGCCGTGCTCCACCATGAAGTGGCGGATCGAACTGAGCGCCTTGCTGCGGGCGGCGAAGCGCACACGCGCATCTTCATCGGTGATCAGGTCGACATAGCGCTGCCGGTATTTTTGCTCCTGGTCGGCCATGCCGTGGAACTTGTCCGGCAGCGGGCGCAGGCTCTTGGTCAACAGCCGAAGCGCGGTGACGCGAACCGACAATTCGCCGGTCTTGGTCTTGAACAAGCTGCCGGTGGCGCCGACGATATCGCCCAGGTCCCAATGCTTGAAGGCGGCGTAGGCGTCGTCGCCGAGCGCGTCCCGAGTGACGAACAGCTGGATCTGGCCGGAGCCGTCCTGCAGCGTCGCAAAACTCGCCTTGCCCATCACTCGTTTCAGCATCATGCGCCCGCCCAGCGCCACCGTCACGCCCAGGGGTTCGAGTTCTTCGTTGGCTTGAGCGCCGTGTCTGCGCAGCAGTTCCAGCGCATGGTGGGTGGGCTTGAAGTCGTTCGGGAAGGCGATGCCTTGCTGGCGAATGGCCTTGAGCTTTTCGCGCCGTTCGGCGATCAGCAGGTTGTCGTCTTGGGGTGGCAGATCCATGGGAATCGCAGGCGCGGCGCCGCTTCGGTTGGCCGCATCCGGCCAGGGGCTGCGATTGTAGGTGTGCCTAGAATCCACAGCCCCGCCGACCCGCAACCAAGGACGAAAACCCCCGGGATGAAAAACCCCGAGCAGTGGCTTCCCACCAAGTATGTCTGGCGTGGTGCGCAATTGCGGGCCTCGCGCGACACGGCGCAGGTGGGGGTCGGGTCCAGGCTGATCGCCGATGCGGTGGCCGCGTGCTACCAGCAGCACCTGCCGCGCCATGCGCGCGGGCGCCTGGCCGACCTGGGTTGCGGGCGGGCCCCGCTGTACCTGCTGTACGCCCGCCACGTGAGCGAGACGGTGTGTGTGGACTGGGCCGAGTCGCTGCATGCCAACCCGCACCTGGACCACATCGTCGACCTGAACCGGCCACTGCCCTTTGACGACGCTTCGTTCGACACGCTGATCCTGTCGGATGTGCTGGAGCATGTGGCCGAGCCGCTCGGCCTGTGGTCCGAGATGGCGCGCGTCCTCGCGCCGGGCGGCAGCGTGCTGCTGAACGTGCCGTTCCTCTACGGCATCCACGAGGCACCGCACGATTACGCGCGCTACACCGAACATGCGCTGCGCCGCTTTGCGCAGGGCTGCGGACTGACGGTGCGGGTGCTGCAACCGGTCGGTGGCTCGGTGGCGGTGCTGGCCGATCTGCTGGCCAAGCACCTGCAGGCGCTGCCCGTTTTTGGGCACGCGCTGGCCAGTGCGGTGCAAGGGCTGGCCAGCGGCTTTGCGCGCTGGCCGCCGGGCCGGCGGGTCGAGGCGCGCACGGCCAGTCACTTTCCACTGGGCTACTTCATGGTCGTGACGCGGCCTTTGAGCGGGGCTGCAACATGAGTTCGGCGCCGGCGGGCGCGCCCGGCCGCTGGCGAGGGTGGCTGGGCAGCATCGGCGTGCAAGGCCTGGGAGCGTTGGCGACGCTGGCCGTGGGCCTGCTGATCGCCGCCCTGCAGGGGCCGCAGGCCCAGGGCCGCTACGGCCTGGTGCGCAGCAGCGCCGACCTGCTGCTGGCGCTGGGCCTGCTGGGCCTGCCGCAGGGCATCGTCCACATGCTGAACCACTTGCGCGCCGCGCCGCTGCGGGTCGAGCGCTGGATGTGGCGCTACGGGCTGGCCTTGTTGTTGGGGGCCGCGCTGGCGCTGGCGGGATGCCAGGCCACGTCGTCGCAGGCGGTGGCGGACCCGACAGCGCTGCTGGCCCTGGCCGTGGGTGTGCTGGGCTGGGTCGTGCACGCCTTGCAGCGGGCGTTCGTGCTGTGCCGGGGCGGCACGCGGCGGTTCTCGTGGCTCACGGTCGTGCCGGCATTGACCTTGTTGGCGGCGGTGGCGGTGCTGGCCGGGCTGGGTTCGCAGCGCTATGAGTTCGCCGTGGCGTTTTCTGGCGTGCTCAGCGCCTGCGCCGGCGCATGGATGCTGCGGCCATTGCAGCGCGAGTCGGCCTGGGCGCAGGGTGCCGCGCCGCGGTGGCCGTTGATGCTGTCGCCGAGCCTGCATGCGCTGGCCCAGACCAGCGCGCTGGCGCTGCAGCCCTTCCTGGCGCTGCAGCTCCTGCAGCATGCGCACCCGGCGGGCGCGGAGCTGGGCTGGTTCGTGTTTGCTGGTTACGTCTACCAGGCCTTCGCGTTGCCGGCGGGGTTTGTCGTGCCGCTGCTGTTTGCGCGCGCCAGCCGGGCGGCGGGGCAGGGCGCACGCCTGGACCTGCAATCGCGCGTGCGCGCGACGGGCTGGTTCACTGCGCTCGGGGCACTGGTGGCGGCCGCGCTGCTGCCGTGGGCGGTGCCGCGCCTGTTCGGGCCGGCCTATGACGGCGCCGTCGGGGCCTGTGTGGCGCTGGCCTTGTGCGGCCCGGCGCTGGTGGTCGGTCGCCTGCACTCCGCGTTGCTGCTGGGCGAAGGCCGGTTTGCGACCGTGACCGCGCTGTTCCTGCTGCGCGCCGCGCTGGTGCCGTTGGGCATGCTGGCCTTTTGGCGCTGGACCCCGCTGAGCCCGGTGACCGGCGCGGCCGCCGGCTGGGCGCTGGCCGAGGCCGTCACCAGCGGCGTGCAGGCGCTGCTGCATGCGGCGCCGGGGCCGGCACCCAAGAGACAATCCACGCCACCATGATCGATTCACTCAAGGCCCGCCTGCAGCACCTCCCCGCGCTGGCCGCATGGGCCCG
>JAYSVE010000282.1:0-1967 GCA_043718725.1 Methylibium sp. | reverse complement strand
GCCGGCGCGCCCGACAGCGGGTCGTAGCCGAGTTGCTGACCGGTCTCGTTGTGCGCCCAGCGCGAGCCTGCGGGCTCGGCCAGCACCGTCGAGTACAGGCCGATCTGCTGGTGCGTCGACGGGCCGTAGTGGTCGTGCGTGAACACGATGCCCAGGCCGCGGTCGACACCGTCGGTGTTGACCAGCGGGTCGGCGAACCAGCGCTGCATCGTGGTGCGCGCACCCTTCCACTCTTCCGGGAATTTGCCGCCCAGTTGACCGGCGACCTTGCCCCAGTACGGGTGCTGCTTGGCCACCAGGCGTGCCTTGCCATTGAGCGTGCCGGGTGTGACGCCTGCGGCGCACTCGTCGGCGTAGCCGTTGAAGCAGTTGATGGCATGGATGCGCTCGCGCACGATGTTCGGCGCGATCGTGCCGTCCTCGTAGTTCCAGCCATTGGCCGAGCCGTCGGTCGTCGTCAGGTCCCACTTCGGCAGGTGGATGTGCTGGCCGATGATGTCAGTGGGCGTGCGTACCTGGTAGTCGTCGAGCTCGTAGCTGCCCGGCACCAGGTTGCTGTGGTGGAACACCGCGCAGTCGAAGGTGTTCAGGCGCATCACCAGCGGCTCGGGCGCCTTGGCCTTGGTGATGATGTCCTTCACATCCTGCCAAAGCGCGACGATGCGCTGCTGCGGGTAGTGGTAGCCCACCTTGTTGAGCACCACGTCGAACTGCATGTTGGTGCCCTTGTAGATGCGCGGGTTGTCCGAGTTGAAGAAGCTGGCGCCGCGCGTGCTCATCCCGGTGAGGCTCTCGCCCGAGAAGAACTTGCCGACGACGCCGGTGTTCAGCACGCTGCGGCTGTCGTCCATGCAGGGGTTGTGGTAGGGCGCGCCCACCACCGGCTTGGAGCCGTTGAGGACGAAGCCGCCAATCGGCCCGCGCATGGCGTCGGTGGTGCAGGTCGCCGCCGAGCCGTCGGGCTTGAAGGTCGTCACGCAGGCCTGCGCGTGGAAGGCCATTGCCACCTTCTCGAGGTCGGTACCTTCCTCCGGGTAGTACACGACGTCGGACTTCAGCACCTCCTTCGAGAAGTCCAGCCGGGTTGTCACCGTGTGCGCCGCGCCGCCGGCCGCCAGGCCCTTGAGCGCGTGGCGCGGCAGCCCGCCGTCGAAGCCGTCGGCCTGCGCCGGATTGATGGCGGCCCACAGCGGGTCGCCCGAGTTCTTCAGCGCCGTGGCCTGGGCGGCCGTCAGCATGTCGAGCAGCGGCGTCGGCGGACGCTGGCCGACGATGTCCTCCATGCCGGCGACCCAGAACGGGAAACCGGGGTTGACGTTGCGGTCGATCACCTTGGCCAGCGAACCCACCGGCTTGGCCGGATTGGTGACCGCCATCAGCGGATTGGCCTTGGTCGTCACGCGACCGGGCATCACCGGCATCGCCTTGCCGGGCAGCGGCACCAGCGCCGGAATCGGCGTGCCGGCAACAATTTCGCTGTCGGGGTAAGCCCGCGAGCCGGCCTTTGGCTTGGCGACCGCCAGGCCCCAGGGGCTGGTGTGGTAGCCGGTTGCCGTGGCGTAGCCCTGTCCATCCAGCGTCGCTGGCGTGGCCTGCAGGATGGTCCCGGACTGCAAGGTGTCGTTGTTGCGCCAGTGGTACCACATGCCCTGCGCAAAATGCGGGTAGAAGTGGCAGTGGAAGATGGCGTCGCCCGCGCTCTTGTTGCGGTTGCCCGAGCCGCCGAACGCGATCTCGTAGGTGTAGCCGGAGCCGGGGCCGATGCCCTGGGCGTCGATGTAGTTGGCGTTGTCGTCGTTCGGGTTGTACAGCCACTGATGGTTGTGCAGGTGGAAGACGTGCTGTTCCTTGCCGATGTGGACGTTGCGGAACTTGACGAAGTCGCCGATGTAGCTGTGATGCACATTTGACGGGTCTTCCGCGCCGATCACGTAGTTGGCCTTGGGGCCCTGGGTGCCGGGCGGCGG
>JAYSVE010000281.1:0-4544 GCA_043718725.1 Methylibium sp. | reverse complement strand
TAGCGCCCCACCAGCACCGACGGGCCGCGCCGGTACAGCCAGGTTCGCAAATTGGCATGGCGCGGCGCGGTGAACGCGGTGCCGCTGACGAGTTCGGCGAACAGGCCCATCGCCACGCGCTGCGGGCTGTTGCGGCCCACCGGCAGGCTGCCGGCAACGGCCTCGGACTGGTGCTGGTTGCCAAAACCGCGCAGGTATTGCAGGGCTGGGTTCATGCTGCGTTCTCGGTGGGCGGGTGGGCGGGCGCGGGCTGGGTGGGCGTGCTGGCCAGGGTGCTGGCACGGGCGGCCTGCAGCGCTTGCATGAGCACGGGCAGGTCGCCGATGTGGTTGGCCAGCAGCAACACCAGCTTGGCATGCAGCTCGTGGCTTTGCGCGCTGGCCAGACCCTGGTGCGCGTCGATCAGGGCCTGGTAAAAATCGTCGGGCGATTCGAGGTTCGGTTGCGTGTTCAGCGGCATGGCGGCATCACAGGTTTCACAGGTTGGCGGTGGCCCGCGCCAGCGCCACCTTGACGGCTGGCGCATCGGGCTGGCGCCAGCGCGCGCACACATGCTGGTCGGGGCGCAGCAGGTAGGCGGTGCCGGGCCGGCCATCGTAGCGCTGTGTGGCCAGGCCAAGCACATCGACCAGCCCCGAAGCGGCGATGCTCACCACGGTCAGCGGCAGGCCCGCGGCCCAGGGCGGCGCGGGGCCGAACACCAACAGCGTGAATTCGGGACCAAGCTCGCGCAGCAACCAGGTGGCGGAGTCGCCGCGCCGCAACGGCGCATCGGCGGCTACGGCGCCGGGGCACAGGGGGCCCGCAAAGGCGGCGCCCCCGACATCCACATCGGCGCTGTTCAGCACCGTCTCGCGCAACACCGCCGGCGTCGACAAGCGCCCGCTGTTGACCAGGCGGCGCGCGAAGCCATGCTCGCGGGCCAGGTCGAGCACGGCGTTGCGCAACAGCCGGCTGATCTCGCTCTTGGGCGTGATGAAGTCGGTGGCGCGGCTGCTGTGCAAGATGTTCTCGTCGGCGGCGAATTCGCGCTCGGCGGCATAGCTGTCCAGCAGCGCCTCGGGCGAATCGCCGCGCACGACGCGCGCCAGCTTCCAGGCCAGGTTGTCGGCATCCTGCACGCCCGAGTTGGCGCCACGCGCACCGAACGGCGAGACGCCATGCGCCGCGTCGCCGGCAAACAGCACGCGGCCGTGGCGAAACTGCTCCATGCGCATGCACGCAAAGGTGTAGACGCTGGCCCATTCCAGCGTGAAGGCCACGTCCTTGACCGGCGAATGGGCCAGCAAGGCCTTGACGCGCGGCAGGATGTTCTCGGGTCTCTTCTCGACCTCGGGATCGGCGTCCCAACCGAGCTGGAAGTCGATGCGCCAGATGTTGTCGGGCTGGCGGTGCAGCAGCACGCTCTGGTTCGGGTGGAAGGCGGGGTCGAACCAGAACCAGCGCTCAGTCGCGCCGCCGGGCAGCAGGTCGGCCTCGATGCGGATGTCGGCGATCAGGAAGCGGTCCTTGAACGCCCGCCCGCGGCTTTGCAGCCCCAGCAGCGAGCGCAGTGTCGAACGCGAACCGTCGCAGGCCACGACGTGGTCGGCCTCGATGCGGTAGCGGCCGTCGGGCGTGTCGATGCTGAGCGTGACATGGCCGTCGTGCCGCGCCATGGCGCTGACCTGGTTCTTCCAGCGCAGGTCGACCAGCGGCAGCGCCGCGGCGCGCGCCGCCAGGTGACCCTCGACGCAATACTGCTGCAGGTTGATGAAGGCCGGGCGCTCGTGGCCGGGTTCGGGCAACAGGTCGAAGCGGTAGATCGCGGCGTCCTTGAAGAACACCCTGCCGACGCTCCATGACACGCCCTGGGCCACCATGGGTGCGCCGCAACCGAGGCGGTCGAAGACCTCCAGTGTGCGCTTGGCAAAGCAGATGGCGCGCGAGCCGCTGGCCAGGCGATCGTCGTCGTCGAGCAGCAGCACCTTGACGCCGCGCTGGGCCAGGTCGATGGCCAGGCTCAGCCCCACCGGCCCGGCGCCGACGATCACGACCGGGTGGCGGGCCGGTGTCGCGGCGTGTTGGTCGGGGTGCCGCCGGTAGGCGAACACCATCGCCTGGAAATCAACGCCAGGCGCGGCGCCGTGTGGCATCGAGCCCTCGTCAGCTTTCCAGCGACGCCCACATCGCCTGGTCGCGCTCGGCCGTCCAGATGCGCGGGTCGGGATGCCGCGTGGCCTCGTCCAGCGCGCGGGTCACGTCGAAGGGCATGCAGTGGTCGAAGATGACCCAGTGGCCGTACTTGGGCTTGAGCGCGGCATGCGTGTCCTTGTAGATGTTGCGCAGGTCCCGTCCGGCCGCAACACCCGCCTTGACGCTGGCGTACAGGTCGCTGACGAAGTCGCGCGTGCCGTCCAGGCCGGCCTGCACCATGGCCGGCGTGGTCAGCGCCGCGCCGCGGCCCGGCACCAGCGCGCCGGGCTGCAACGCCTTGATGCGGTCCAGCGTGGCCGGCCAGTCCTCAAAGTAGGCGTCGCCCGCATACGGCGTGGCGTCGAACTCCACCAGGTCGCCGCTGAACAGGATTTTTTGTTGCGGCAGCCAGACCACCGTGTCGCCCTTGGTGTGACCACGGCCCAGTTGCATCAACCGGACTTCGAGCTTGCCGAGCCAGACCGTCATCTCGCCCTTGAAGGTGAGCGTCGGCCAGGTCAGCCCGGGGATGGTTTCAACCGCCTGGAACAGGCGCGGGAAGCGCTCGATCTCGCTCTTCATGTCTTGCGCGCCGCGCTCTGCGATCAGGTCGTAGGTGTCTTCGCTGGCGATGATCTGTTGCGGCCGGTAGGCGCTGGCGCCGAGCACCCGCACCGCGTGGTAGTGGCTCAGAACGACGTAGCGGATGGGCTTGTCGGTGACCTCGCGGATGCGCCGAATCACGTCTTGGGCCATCACCGGCGTGGCCTGGGTGTCGATCACCATCACCGCGTCGTCGCCGATCACGACGCCGGTGTTCGGGTCGCCCTCGGCGGTGTAGGCGTAGGCGTTGTCGGACAGCCGGGTGAACGTGACCTTCTTTTCCTGAAGATCGGCTTGTGAGGCGAAGGCTTTGCTCATGGGGGCTCCAGGGTTTGCCTTGCGCGCAACGGTAGATTCGGACGCAAGGCCGGGCCTGAATCTTAGCGGCGGCGGACCCTTGCGCCATTGACGGCGCGCAGTGCACGCCGCCGCGCTCTTGAGTAGAACCGGCTTTGCCGGGCGACTCAAATTCCCGCGCCGGACGGCCGGCTCGGCCGGCTCGGCCGGCCTTGGGGCGCTCTTCAGGCGAAGGCGGCGAACAGCATGGGCTCGGGTCGGGTGCCGGCCGCCGCCGGAGCGTCACAGGCCAGATCGTCGAGCAGCGTTCTGAGCGCACCGCCATCCAGACCAGGATGCTCGCCACAGGCACGCGCCAGCAGCTCCGCCGCCAGTGCGCGCAACTGGCGCGTGGCTTGTTGCAATCGGGCGTCGAACGCGGCATCGTCCAGCGTGTCGGTCAGGCCACGGTTCAACTCGGCGAACCAGGGCAGCGCCGCCTGGTCGAGCATGATGGCCGGGTTGCGTCTTTCACTGACCAGGGACCATGCGCGCAGAAAGCCCTGCACCGCGACGTTGAGCTTCTGGCAGTGCGCCAACTCGTCGCGCAAGCGGGACAAGGCGGCGAGGTCGGCCAGCCGGTTCTGGAAGAACAGTTGCGCCAACACCCCCCAGTAGTAGGTGTAGTCCCAGATCACCTTGACCGGCAGCACCTCGGGGTCGCCGAACAGGGGGTACTGGTCGGTGTACAGCGCCAGCGTGCTTTCATAAAACGAATGGAACACCTGGTCGTACAGGCTCGCATGCGCATTCAATGATTGCCCGGCCCGGTCGCGCGCGATCAGCTCGGTGATGTAGGTGTTGGCGATGGCGATGAAGTCGCTGCCCGGCGAATAAAAGGGGTCGAGGAACAGGCCCGCTTCTCCCGTGAGCGCCCAGCGCTGCGCCGAAAACACCTGTTTGCAGCCATACGAAAAGCGCTTGAAAAAGGCGAAGTCCTGCAACAGGTGGCGCTTGCCGTCGAGTTCATCGAACAGACGCGGCTGCCAGGTCTGGAACCACGCCATGGCCTTGTCGAAGGTGTTGAAATTCTCCAGCGGGTGCAGTTTCGGGTCGGCCACGATGCCCACCGAATGCGAGCCTGACGACAGCGGAATCAGCCACACCCAGTAGCCCGCCCCCATCAGGTGGTTGGTCGACAGCCAGCGTGCCTGCGGCGTGCAGCGCTCACGCCATTCGGGCCGGTCGGACCAGTCGTCGATGGTGATGCGGTCCTTGATGCGGAACCACACCGCGTTGGCGTCGTGGGCGTTGGTCTGCGCCAGCCCCAGGCGGCGCTTGATGAGGCCGGCCCGGCCACAGGCGTCCACCAGCCAGCCGGCGCTGGCGCTGTGCGTCGCGTCGCCGCTGCGCCACGACACGCGGTGCGGCTCTGCGCCTTCGCAGAGCTGCAGGTCCTTGACGATCACGTCGTCGACAAAGCGAACGCC
>JAYSVE010000029.1:0-2426 GCA_043718725.1 Methylibium sp. | reverse complement strand
CGTTGTCGCGAATGCTCATGTGCGGGAACAGCGCGTAGTCCTGGAACACCGTGTTCACCGGCCGCGCGTACGGCGGTTGCCGCGACATGTCCTGCCCGCCGATCAGCACCCGCCCCGATGTCGGCAAGGTGAAGCCGCCGATCATGCGCAAGCAGGTGGTCTTGCCCGAGCCCGAGGGCCCGAGCAGCGTGAAGAACTCGCCGGACGCTATCGTCAGGTCAACACCATCGACCGCGCGCACCTGACGCCCAGCGGCGCCGAAGACACAGGAGACGCGCTCGAGGGTGACGGCCGCTGTCATGGGGCAGGCGCGTTACCGCCCGCCCAGCACCGCGATGTAGTCGGACACCCACTTGTGGTACGGCACACAGGCGTTGCCTTGCGACGCGCACTGGGTCGTCGGAGTGCGCCAGAACGAGATCTTGTCAAATGAGTTGAAGCCCTGGCGCGCGCAGCCTTCGTCGCCCAGCAGCTTGTTGCCCTTGCACGCCGCCGGCACCGACGGCACCGAGCCGAACCAGGCCGACAGGTCGCCCTGCAGCTTGGGGTTGAGCGAATGTTCGAGCCACATGTACGCGCAGTTCGGGTGTTTCGCTTCGGCATGCATCATGGTCGAATCGGCCCAGCCGGTGGCGCCCTCGACGGGAACGACGGTCGCGATGGGCTGCTTCTTCGAACCCAATATGTTGGCCTGGAACTGCCAGCTTGACGAGGCCACGACGCCTTCGTTGGTGAAGTCGTCGATCTGCACAAACGCGTCGTGCCAGTACTTGCCCACCAACTTGCGCTGGCCGCGCAGCAGGTCGAGCGCGGCCTTGTACTGGGCCTCGTTCAGCTCGTACGGGTCTTTGATGCCCAGCGCCGGGTTCTTTTTCATCAGGTACAGCGCCGCGTCGGCAATGTAGATCGGCCCGTCGAACGCCTGCACTCGACCCTTGTTGCTCTTGCCGTCGGGGAAGGTGGTCTCTTCGAACACCGCCGACCAGCTGGTCGGCGGCTTGTCGCCGAACACCTTGGTGTTGTACATCAGCACGTTCCAGCCCCACTGGTACGGCACGCCGTAGTGCGTGTTGGCTTCATGGTGCCAGGGCGCTTTTTGCAGCCGCGCGTCGACGTTTTTGTAGCTGGGGATCAAGGCCACGTTGATCGGCTGCACCTTCTTGCCGCGGATCAGCCGGGTGCTCGCGTCGCCCGACGCGGTGACCAGGTCGAAGCCGCCTTCGTTCATCAGCGCCACCATTTCGTCGGACGTGCCGGCGGTCTTGACGTTGACCTTGCAGCCGCTGGCCTTTTCGAAGTCTGTCACCCAGTCGAAGGCCTTGTCGGTCGCCCCGCGTTCGATGTAGCCGGCCCAGGCGACGATGTCGACCTGGCCCTCGCCCTTGCCGAGCTTTTGCACCGCGCCCTTCTGGGCCAGTGCAGGGACGGTGGCGACAAGCGCGGCGGCTGCAATGCCGGCGACGAGCGGAATGCGGTGGACCATGGTTGACCTCCAGGTTCTTGGGGTTCTTGTTCAAAAGTCCGCACCGGCGCCGGTGCGGGTCGGATTGCACAAGATAGGGCGCTGCGCGCCGGCTGTGAAGTGCAATCCAACGCTCACGAGGGATCGCAAAAAACGATAGCTGGGGTTAACCAGAGCGTATCTTGCAAGGGTCGGTGCCAGGATCGATGCGAGGGGTTGGTGCGTGCGAGGGCGATCCGGCGACGGTGACGCCGCGTCAGCCCCATTGCCGCCGCACGAGGTCCCGGACAAGCTGCGGCCGACACTCGGCGGCAGGCCGATCACGAGCCGGCCGGCGGGTGCGCCGCGGTGGGTTTCGAGGTCCTGCCGGGCGCGTTCGACCTGTTGCAACAGGCCGCGGCGGTGCGCCAGCAGGCGCTTGCCGGCCTCGGTCAGCGTGACGCCGCGGCCGTTGCGCTCGAACAGCGGCTGGCGCAGTTCGACCTCCAGCGCGCGCACCTGCCGGCTCAGCGCCGGCTGCGCCATCGACAAGAAGCGCGAGGCCCCGGTAAAGCTGGCGAATTCGACGACGTGAACGAAATACGCCAGTTGTTTCAGAGCCATGGGGGATTCTGCGATGCCGGCCCGACGTCACGGCCGGGTTCAACCGGCACGGTATTCTTGCCCTCACTCGCTCGGAGACCGCCATGACCCACGCTCCCGCAGGCGTCACCCGCCGCACCTGGATGCTCGCCGCGCCGGCGCTGGCCGCATCAGGACTGGGTCGCACACAGTCGGGATTTCCGACTCGCCCCATCACGCTGATCGTGCCGTTCGCGCCGGGCGGCATCGCCGACATCACGGCGCGCAGCGTGGCCCAGGCGATGGCGGCATCACTCAAGCAGGCGGTGATCGTCGACAACCGCCCGGGCGCCGGCGGCATCAGCGCCGGTGCCGCCGTGGCCCAGGCCGCGGCCGACGGCCA
>JAYSVE010000280.1:0-1974 GCA_043718725.1 Methylibium sp. | reverse complement strand
CGAACGGGCGCTCGGAGCGGTCGACCTGGGGCACGTCCAGACCCAGGGTGAACTCCCGTATCGCCGTTTGGTTGGGGTCATCAGCCAGGGCGGCTTGTGCGTCAAACTCAAGGGTCAAGATCGGGGCCGAGGCAACCCCTTGCGCCGGCAGCACCATGCGGCCTGGCATCACGCCATTGACAAAACCCAGCCTGGCAGCATGTTGCGATATGAAACCAGGGCTCCAGGCCGCCTGCCGCGCCCGCAACGTAAAGCCCAACTGCGCATCGTTTTCACTGGCAAAGGTGTCCAGTTCCTTCGCGCGCAAGATTTCATGGCGCATTTCAGGGAACTCAATACCGGCGTTCAGCGCGTCAGCAAAGGCTTGGGCTTTCACCACAAATTCGGAATATTCAATGTCTTTGAGCGCCCCCATGCGGTTGGCCAGCTGCACGCCCGCTTGCAGGGCACTGTAGCGCTGGCCGGGCGCGGCGGGCTCCCATTCGCCATTGTCGGCCCGCAGTGCTTCAACCGAAAACGGTTTGCTGCCCACGCGCCGGGTCGCCGGCATGGCAGCCCATATGGCATCGCCCGAGATCGGCGCATCGAGGCTGATGGGGGCAATCACATCAACCAGTGCGTCCAGTGGCGGCGCCTTCGCCACGGGTGGAACGGTAAAACCAGCGGCACCAAAGTTTCCGTCCAGGATGGGTTCGATCATGGCGCCCGCACCGGTCAAATTGTCGCCAGCCTGACCTGCAGAATCTGTCGCCGATGTTTGGGGTTCAGCCTGCCTGGGCGTGTTTTTGCGGGAGGTCCATGCGCCGTGCGCCACCACGGCGGCGAGCACCAGGCCACCTGCCACGGCCAAGGAAAGTTGGAGATCGCTCAGCGCCATGGTTGGGTCGTACCTTTCAGACTTCTGCCAGACTGACGGCTGACTCCATATCGACCGTCACGATTCGGCTGACGCCTTGCTCTTGCATGGTCACGCCGATCAATTGGCCGGCCATTTCCATGGCGATTTTGTTATGGCTGATGAAGAGAAACTGGGTGTCACGGCTCATGCTGGTGACCAGTTTCGCATAACGTTCGGTGTTGGCATCGTCCAGCGGTGCATCAACCTCGTCCAACAGGCAAAACGGTGCCGGGTTGAGCTGGAAGATGGCGAACACCAGGGCGATGGCGGTCAGGGCTTTTTCACCACCCGACAACAAATGAATGGTCTGGTTCTTTTTGCCCGGTGGCTGGGCAATAACCTGCACGCCGGAATCAAGGATTTCTTCGCCGGTCATCACCAAACGGGCGTTGCCGCCGCCAAACAGTTCCGGGAACATCTTGCCAAAATGCGCGTTCACCGAGTTGAAGGTGCCCGACAGCAACTCGCGGGTTTCACCATCGATCTTTTTGATGGCATCTTCCAGCGTCGTCATCGCCTCGGTCAAATCGGCGGTTTGGGCGTCCAGAAATTGTTTGCGTTCACGCGCTGCGGTGAGTTCGTCCAGCGCGGCGAGGTTGACTGCACCCAGCGCTGCGATGTCGCGGTTCAGCCGATCGATCTCAGCCTGCATGCCGCTCAGGCGGACTTTGCCATCGGCCACTGACGCGGCCAGGGCTTCCAGATCAGCCTGGGCATCGGCCAGGAGTTGTTCGTATTGTTCAAACCCGAGCCGCGCGGCCTGTTCTTTCAATTGGAATTCGGTGATGCGTTGGCGCAGGGGTTCCAGCTCACGCTCCAATTGCAGACGGCGCTCGTCGCTGGCGCGCAGTTTGGCGGTGAGGTCGTCGTATTCACTGCGGCGAGCGCCCAAGAGCTGCTCACGCTCGAGCTTGAGCGCCAGGGCAGACTGCAAGCCGGCCTGTGCCGCCGCATCGGTGAGCCGGCCCAGTTCATCGTTTGCGCGGCCCTCTTCGTCGCTCAGGTCTTGCACTTGCTGCTGGGCGGTTTGGACTGAACGCGCCAGCTCGGCGCGGCGCACTTCAATACTGCGCAGT
>JAYSVE010000279.1:0-1979 GCA_043718725.1 Methylibium sp. | reverse complement strand
GTTGCTGCAGCGCCACCTGGGTGTCGGCCACGTGCAGGCCTGGCAGGCCGGCCTGTTGCAGGCCGTGTTCGGCGATCGCCCCGGCCGCGCCGTGGGTGTGCGCCTGGGCCAGGAACGAATGGGCGTCGAAGCGTTCGCCCTTGAGCGCCACGAACAGGTCGCCGGGCATCAGCGTGCGGGTGTCGGTGTGGACCCGCTCCACAGTCTCCGAGCCGTTGCCCACCAGCACGGCGCCCGGCAGCAAGGCATGGGCCTGCGCCAAGGTCATCATGCGTCGACCCCTCTGTGGCGCAGCGCCGCCTGGGCCTCCAGCACGTCGGAGAACGGTTGCTTGACGCCGGCAATCTCCTGGGTTGCCTCATGCCCCTTGCCGGCCACCAGGATCACGTCGCGCACGTCGGCCCTGGCGATCGCATGGGCCAGGGCGGCACGCCGGTTCTCGACCACCTCGACGCCGTCGCGCGACGCCAGGCCTTTGACGATCTGCGCAATGATCAACTCGGGCGCCTCGAAGCGCGGGTTGTCGCTGGTGACGACCACGTGTTCGGCGTGGCGCTGCGCCAGCGCGCCCATCAGCGGGCGTTTGCCCGCATCGCGGTTGCCGCCGCAACCGAACACGCACCACAAGGCCCCCTGGCGTTGCGCGGCCAGCGGCCGCAGCGCGCGCAGCGCCTTCTCAAGCGCATCGGGCGTGTGGGCATAGTCGACCACCACTTCAGGCCCGGCGCCGCTCGGCGCCACGCGCTGCATGCGTCCGGGCACCGGCGTCAATGTCGAACAGGCCCGCGCCGCCTGGTTCAGCGGCACGCCCAGGGCGCGCAGGCCGCCGATCACGGCCAGCACGTTGGAGACATTAAAGTCGCCGATCAGCGGCGTGCGCACGTCCACCTGCACGCCGCCTTCACGCACCTCGAAACACAAACCCGCCGCTTCGTAGCGCAGGTTGGCGCCGCGCAGGCGCGCATCGCGTTGCGCCGAGTACGTCAACACCACCAGCGGCCGGCCGCGCAGGCTGTAGGCCAGCGAGGCCCCATGCGAATCGTCGAGGTTGACGACCGCCGCGCTCAGGTCGTCACGGTCGAACAAGCGGGTCTTGGCGCGCCAGTAGGCGTCCATCGTGCCGTGGTAGTCGAGATGGTCCTGGGTGAAGTTGGTGAACAACGCGACGTCGATGTGCGTGCCGGCGAGCCGGTGTTCGTCCAGGCCGATCGACGATGCTTCGATGGCACAGGCCTCGAAGCCCTGGTCGGCAAAACCCCGCAAGGCGATCTGCAGCGCGATCGGGTCGGGCGTGGTCAGGCCGGTGGGCACCACCTGCGCTTGCGGCTGTGCGGCCGACGGTGGCTCGCCCGCGCCGAGCGTGCCGATCACACCGCAGCGCCGGCCCAGGGCGGCCAGCGCCTGGGCGGTCCACCACGCGGTGGACGTCTTGCCGTTCGTTCCGGTGACGGCCACCATGCGCAGGGTTTTGCTGGGTTGCCCCAGGAAGCCGCTGGCGATGGCCCCGGTGGCGGCCTTCAGCCCCGGCATCAAGGCCACCCTCGGATCGCCTTGCCAGTCGAATGCCTCGCCGCCCTGGGCCTCCACCAGGCAGGCGCTCGCGCCCGACGCGAGGGCCTGCGCCACGTGCTGGCGGGCGTCGATGGCATGGCCGGGCCAGGCGATGAAGGCGTCGCCCGGCTCGAGGCGCCGGCTGTCGGCGCACAGCGCGCGCACGCCGTGCTGGCGCAACCAGGCCAGCGCCGCAGGCACCGATTCGAGCATCGTGAGGGTCATCAAAAACTCTCCGGCACCGCGGGCACGGTGCGCGCCATGATCTGCGGCTTGACGTTGAGGTCGGGCGGCTGGCCCATGATGCGCAGGGTCTGCTGCACCACTTCGCTGAACACCGGCGCGGCCACGTCGCCGCCGTAGTACTTGCCGTTGTTCGGCTCGTCCACCATCACCGCCACGACGATGCGCGGGTTGCGGATCGGCGC
>JAYSVE010000278.1:0-1979 GCA_043718725.1 Methylibium sp. | reverse complement strand
CGCGCAGGCGCGTGTCGCCGCGCGCCTCGATCACCGTCGCGCCCCGCAAATAAGGCACGCCCCGCAAACGTGCCAACAGCGCCGCAGCCTGTGCCAGTTTGCCGCGATGGTGCAAGGCCAGCCTGGCGCCGAAACCGGCCAGCTGGCGCGTGCCGCGGTGCTCCACAATGGCGGCGAGCTGTCCGCCGTGACGCAGCACGCTGTCGGCTACCGCCAGCAGCAGCGGGCCGCTGCCGGCCACCACAACCCGCTTGCCCGCGATCGGCATGCCGCCCTTGACCAGCGCCTGCAAGCCACCAGCGCCGGTCACGCCGGGCAGTGTCCATCCGGGAAACGGCAGCAGCAGTTCGCGCGCGCCGCTGCAAATCACCGCCCGCTGCCATGGCAGCGTCACAGGTCCGTCGCCAGTGTCGAGCAACAGCATGCTTGGGCCCGCCGTCGCCACAACGCGCGCGCCAAACAGCATGCGCACGTTTTTCGTGGCGCGCAGGGCGTTCCACAGCCGCTGCGCGCGCTTGTCCTGCCACACTCCAGGACCGCCGCGCCAGACCTGCCCGCCCGGCGCCCCATTGTCGTCGACCAGCACCACAGCCTGTCCGTTCGCGCCTGCCGCGTGCGCCGCCGCCAGGCCTGCGGGACCCGCACCCAAGATCACGATCGGCATGTTCATGCAAGCTCTCCCAATCCGGTTGCGATGCGCATCCCGGCCTCGCAGCGCACCTGGCACGCCAGCCTGTGCGCGCGGCCATCGATGCTCACGCGGCATTCCTGGCACTGCCCCACCCCGCACAACGCAAAGCGCACTTCACCGGTAACGGAGCGGCGCGTGCACAGGCTCTCTGCAAGCACCAGCGCCGCCACCACCGTGGCGCCCGCATTCACGCACACGGTGCGCCCGTCCACCACGACCTGAACCTGTTGCGCGTCCACGCTAAATCCTTTCAAGTGCGCTAAAGCGCGCAGGAGCAAACGGCGCGCCATCGATCGCGCTTGGGCGGCCGAGCAACTGGTCGCCCAGCAGCCTGGCAGTGCCGAACGATGTGGTCACGCCCAGCCCCTCGTGGCCGCAGGCGAGCCAGACGCCAGGGCGGCCGGGATGCGCGCCAATCAGGGGCAGTCCGTCAGGCGAAGCCGGACGCATGCCAGCCCAGGCGCGCACGATATTCATCTGCTCCAGGCACGGGAACAGGCCGATGGCCGCGCGCAGCACTTTCGCCAGCACCACCGGGTCGACGCTGGTGTCGTGCTGGCGGTCCTGGCGGCAGGAGCCGATCAGCCATTGGCCGGTGGCCCGCGGCTGCACATTGGCGGCGACGGCCAGCGCGTCGTCGCCGGCCGCGGCCTGCCCATAGTCCATGCTCACCACCTGGTGGCGCAAGGTGCCTGGATAGCGGTCGGTAATGGCAAGGTGGCCTTTGCGCTCGCTGACCGGCACCTCCGGCAGCAGCTGCCTGACCTGGGCGCCGGCGGCCACCACCACCTGCGCGGCGCCCAGCGCATCGCCATTGGCGAGCGTGAGCCCGCCCCGGCCAATCGCCTGCACCCGCTGGCCCAGGTACAGCGAGCCGCCCAATGCCAGCAGCCTGCGCGCGAGGAAATCGGCGACGGCGCTCGGGTAGACCACGCTGTCGCTCCTGATGCGCACGCCGCCGCACAGGCCAGGGCGCAGCGCCGGTTCGAGCTTGCGCAGTTGCGACGCGGTGAGCGGCTCGGCGTGCACGCCGCGCGCGCCCAGGCGTTCGGCGCGGCGCGCCGCCTCGACCAGCTGGTGTTCGTTTTCGGCGACCCACAAGGTGCCGCAGTGGAGCGGCTCGCCCACCCCCGGGTTGGCGGAAAAAAAATCGCGCCACAGCCCCAGCGACAGCAGGCACAGGTCAAGCTCGGCCGCGCTTTCGTCGAGCGCCACCAGGTGGCCCATGCCGGCCGCGGTCACGCCGGCGCCGGGAGTGCCGGCGTCGACCAGCGCGACGTCCATGCCG
>JAYSVE010000277.1:0-4565 GCA_043718725.1 Methylibium sp. | reverse complement strand
GTGTGCCGCTCGGCTGGGCCTTCGCGCTGGCCTCGCTGCGTTGGCGCCCGCGCGGGCCGCGCGCCTGAGGGACTGGGCCGGTTTGAGCGGATATCATTCACCGAGGACTTCGATGCGGCCGACGGATCGGCACAGTAGCACCCAGCGCCACGAGGGATTTCAGGTGATGAGTTCGCTGGAAGAAATACAGGATCTGATCCACAAGAAGTACGGCATCGAGCCGTCGGCACTGGACCCGCACGCTTCGATGCGCGGACATGGCATCGACTCCCTCACGCTGGTGGAATTCGTCTTCGCGATCGAAGACCACTACGGCATTTCGGTGCCGGAAAAATACGCCGATGTCGACACCCTGGCCGCGCTGGCGGCCGCGGTCGACGAAATCCGGGCGGCGCAGGCGGCATGAAGGCTGTCGAAGCGGTAGACGCGGCCGCGCGCCGGGTGCGCCGCCGCGGCACTAGCCGCTGAGCCTCCAGCCCATGGTCGTCGTCAGCGGCATCGGCCTGGTTTCGCCGCACGGTTGCGACGCCGATCGGATGTTCCAGGCGTTGATGCGCGCCGAGTCGGCGGTCCACGAGGTCTTCCCCGAGCTGCCCAAGCCGACCGCCGCCGCAACCGTTGATTTCGACGCGCAATGCTGGTTCACGCTGCTGCAGCTCGCCGGGGTGGACCGGGTCAGCCAGTTTGCGGTCGCGGCCGCCGACCTGGCCGTCAAGGACGCCGGTGCGAACCTCGATGTCCAGGCGCAACGGCTGGGCGTCTATGTCGGCTGCGGCATGGGGGGCGCGGCCGCGTTGGCGGCGGCTTACACGGCCAGCAACCGCGGCGCGCGGGTGCCGCCGCTCACCATCCCGGCCTTCATGCCCAACGCACCCGCCGCCCATGTGGCGATGCGCCAGGGTGCCCAGGGTCCGGTGCTGACCTATTCGGTGGCCTGCGCGTCGGCCGCGGTGGCGATCACCGAGGCGGCCAAGGCGATCCGCCATGGCGAAGTCGATGTGGCCATTGCCGGCGGCAGCGAAGCACTGATCGAGCCCAGCGTCATTCTTGCCTGGCAGGCGATGCAGACCCTGGCCAGCTTCGCGCCGGGGCAAGCCGCCGCGGCGTGTCGACCCTTCGCCATCGATCGCAACGGCTTTGCGCTCGGCGAAGGCGCGGCGTTCCTGGTGCTGGAGTCCGCCGCCCACGCGCACCAGCGCGGCGCGCGCGCCTATGCCGAGCTGGCGGGCTGGGGGCTCAGTTGCGACGCCACCCACCTCACCAAACCGGACGCAGCCGGCCAGCAGCGGGCGTTGCGTGCGGCCCTCGCGCTGGCCGGCCTGCAGCCCGCCGACGTGGGCTATTGCAACGCCCATGGCACCGCCACCAAGGTGGGCGACGGGGTCGAAAGCGAGGCGTTGCGCGGCGTCTGGGGTGAGCACATCGACCGGCTGCGGGTGAGTTCGACCAAAGCGCTGCATGGCCATCTGCTGGGCGCCGCCGGCGCGCTCGAAGCCGCTGTCACGGTGCTCGCCTTGCACCACGGCCAGGTGCCGCCCAACGCCCATTGCGAGATTGTCGACCCGGCCTGTGGCCTGAACCTGGTGCGCAGGGCGGGCGAAGCCGCGCCGCAGTTGCGGGCCGCGATCAGCAACTCGTTTGCCTTCGGCGGCACGAACTCGGTGCTGCTTTTCAAACGCCGTTGAAGACCCCGGCAGCCCGCCACCGCGGGCACCGTGCCGAAGCCCGGCTCAGCCGTTGCGGCCCGGCCGCGCCAGCGGGGCGGCGCGCGCCACCGCGGCGCCACGAAACTCCGGGCCTTCCACATCCCTCGCGCTCAACCCGCGGTTCACGTCCAGCCCGGTCAGGTTCCAGTCGTGCACCGGCATGCGCATGGGCCGCACCAGGCGCTCATAAAAACGCGTAGGCCAGCGCACGCCGTGCAGGGTCTGGTGGTCGTACATCTCAACTTCGGCGATGGCGCCCTTGGTCGACTCCAGCCCATCGAGGGTGAAGCGCACCCGGCGCAGCAAGCGCTCCTTGCGATCGATGAACAAGGCGACCTGGTCGACGCGGGCATGGCCCAGTCCCGGCGCCAGTTGCAGGCGCAGCACATCGCAGGCGTGCTCGTTGACCCATTCGATCTCGCCCAGCTCCATGGCCAGCGGTCGATCGACCAGCCACAGCGGGCCGAGCAGGAACAGCCGGTACGCGTCGGCCACCAACGCCGCCGCGGCGCGCCGCTCGGCGTCGCGGGCCTCTTCGCCGTTGTACCAGGCGTGGACTTCGCCCGGCGCGGTGGTGCCGGCCTTGCGCAGCACCTGCTTGCGCCCGCCGGGGCCGGTGTGCGCCTGGGCCACGATCCCCTCGCGCAACAACAGCCGCTCTTCCGAGCTGGCGCGAAAACTCGAATCGACCAGCGCCGGTTGCAGCTTGCCGATCAGTGCGCGCCATTCACCGCCATAACTCACGCTCACGTCCTGAAGGGTCTGGAACGCCTTCAGGCCGTGGGCGTTGGCGCTTTCCTTCAGCAAGGCCTGCGCCGCCGGCGTGCTGGCCATGTTCAGCGACACCGGCAAGAGCGTCGTGCAGCCCGGCAGCGCGGGCCAGGCCGGCACGGCGAGCGCGGCGATCAACAGGGTCCTGCGTTTCTGGTCAGGGCTGGGCATGCGGTGGACTCCATGAACTCACAGCGCCGCACCTTACACCAGCCGGGGTGGCGCAAGCCCGTCAAACCTGGGGCCCGGACGCAATTCGTGACGCATCGCGCATCGGTCGCGGCGGGTTCGGCAGCGCCGCGTCAACGCGGCCGAAAGGGCGGGCGCCCCGTGGCGCGGCGCCAGGCGAGCGCCGGCAGCCTGAGGGCGAACCCCAGCATCAGACGCAGGTGCATCCAGGTGAGCAACAAGTTGTCGCGACCGTAGCGAAAATGCGAAACACCGCCTTCGTCGGGGCGCAGGTATTTCACCGGAGCGTCCAGGTTGATCGGGGTGACGCCGCGCCAGGCCAGACGAACCACGGCTTCGGTGTCGAAGTCGAAGCGCCGCATCCACGGCTGGCCCTGCATCACGGCGATCAGCCCGGCAATCGGGTAGACGCGAAAGCCATAGAGCGAATCGGCGATGCCCGCGCCCAGTGTCTCCAGGTTGGTCCACCAGTTCGACACCCGCCGGCCGCGAACCCGCAGCAGCGGCGCCGAGGCATCGAACACCGGGCGGCCCAGCACCATCGCCTCGGGCCGGCGCTGCGAGGCGCGCATGAACGTGTCGATCAGCTCCGGCGGGTGCTGGCCGTCCGAGTCCATCGTCAGCGCATGGCTGAAGCCGGCCTGGCGGGCCGCCTCCAGGCCCAGCAGCACGGCGGCGCCCTTGCCCTGGTTGGCGGGCAGGACCAGCACCTTGAGGCCCGCGTCAGCGGCGGCCATGTCGCGCAGGCCTTGCGCCGTGCCGTCGGTGCTGCCGTCGACCACCACCCACACGGGCGTCCAGTGCGCGCGCGCCTCGCGCACCGTGCGGTACACCATGGCGCCGGTGTTGTAGCTGGGAATGATGACCAGATGGGTGGTGCTGGCGCTCATCGAGGCAACTCCTCGATGAAGTAGCGCTCGAGCCGGCGCAGCAGTGCCGCATGGTCGGCTTGCGGGGCGAAGCGCTGGCCCAGGCGCAGACGGAACACCACCGGCATCGGCGGCTTGCGCCAGATCGGCCAGCCCTTGCCCAGGTACGGCGAATCGGTTTCGATGAAAACCGTCTGGATCGGCACGTCGGCCAGGTGGGCGATCAAGGTCAGGCCGGGGCGAAACGGGTTGATCGGGCGCCGCACCGTGCGCGTGCCCTCGGGGAACAGCACCAGGTGGGCGCCGGCGCGCAGGTTGGCCACGGCGCCGCGAATCATCTTGCGCGGCGAGTCGTTGCGGATATAGCGCGCCAGGCGCGCGCCGCCGCCGAGAAAGGGGTTGCGCATCAACTCGGCCTTCATGACGCACACGCCGCGCGGCAGTCGCGCCACGATCAACAAGGCGTCCAGCATGCTCGGGTGGTTGGCCGCGATGATCAGGCCCGTGGGTTCATCGCGCAGCGCGTCCAGCTCGCCCGAGTCCACCCGCAACAGGTCGACGAACCCGGCGACGCTCCAAAAATGGCGATAGACATGGGCGATGCCGGCGCGCCCGAAGGTCTGGCCACGCCGCGCCGACAGCAACGGGTACAGCAGCGCGGACAGCAAATTCCACAACAGCGACATCAGCCCCAGTTGAATCAGCAGCAGGTACAACAAAACACTCTGCACCCCGCCTTGCAGGAGTCTCAAGCAAGACCTCACTCTGGGGTTGCCACGAGTTCGGACGACGTGCCGAGCACCCACGAAGCACCAAAGCCCAGCGTCACGGTGTTGTCACGCCGCAGCAAGGGGCTGTCGGAAAAAGCCGCGCCGCGCAGACCGTCGTGGCGCAGGAAAGCGCCCACCCAGATGCCATTGAATCGGCGCGACAGCGAGGCCAGGTTTTGCCACCCGGCGTACCCGCCCCCGGCTCGGTAAGCGCCGCGCCGCGGTGTGGCAAACGCCGCGTCCACGCCGTAGACCCGGTC
>JAYSVE010000276.1:0-4567 GCA_043718725.1 Methylibium sp. | reverse complement strand
GCAGCCAGGCGGTGTCCACGCGCGACATGCGCTGTGAGGTTTGGGGCATCGGGGGTCTCCTGGCGGGGGCTGTGGCGGTGGGCCTCAAGATGCTGGGTAACATCGGCGCCGTCAATGCCCGTTTTCACGCACAGCCCGCCCCGCGGCGGCACGTGCCCAACCCGGAGACACCACCATGGCCGACCTGAAGACGCAGTTTGAAAAAGCCGTTGCCGACTCGAAAACCCTGCCCGAGAAACCCGACAACATGACGCTGCTGAAGCTGTATGCGCTCTACAAGCAGGCCAGCAGCGGCGATGTCGACGGCAAGCGCCCCGGCTTCACCGACATGGTGGGCCGCGCCAAATGGGACGCCTGGAACGAGGCCAAGGGCAAGGACGGCAAGGTGGCGATGCAGGAGTATGTCGCCCTCGTCGAGTCGTTGAAATAGACCCCGCCATGAGGCCTTGACGCAGCAGCGACCGCTACTTCTTCGGCGCTTTGACGACGGCTTTCCTGGCGGCGGGCCGGGTCTTGGCAAGGCCGTTGCCGGTGGCCTTGGGCGCACCCTTGGTGGCCTCCTGGCGGCTTTTGGCCAGCAAGGCATCGAGGTTTTTCTCGATCTCGTCCTCGATCCTCTTGCTGAACGCGCCGAGCAGGAAGCCGAGCTTGGCATTGAGGTCGAAGTGGTCGCTCGCCACGATCAGCCGGCCGTTGACGCCCGAGCGCGTGAACTCCACCGTGTCGCTGGTCTCGCCTTCGATCACGGTGCATTCCATGTCGAAGCTCCTTTCCACGTTTTCGGCCCACTGCCAGGCCACTTCGCGCGCCTTGGCCAGGCCCAGCGTGTGGTTTCGGTGGATGCGGATGTCGGCCATGGTTCAGTCTCCTTGTTGGTTCAATTCGGCGCGCCGCTGCGCGCGGGGCAAGCTTGCGAGGCGCTGCACCTGCGCGTAAAAACGCCGGTGGTCGCGCCCCTCGCGTTCGAACAGGCGATCAAACTGCGGCACCAGTTCGTTGTAGGCCGCCAGCAGGCCGAAGGAGGCATTGTTGGCGCGCTCCACCCAGCCGTCGTAGCCTGCAAACCCGCCCCAGCGGCTGGCCTTGATGTCCTGGTACTCGGCGCGCAGGGCGTCCATCAGCTCCGCCTTGCGCGCGCGCTTGTCGGCGTCGGGAGCGGCGCTGGCATAGGTCGCCGCCAGCAGGTCGCGGTATTTTTGCGTCAGCGCGCGAAAGTCGTGGCGCCGGGCCTCGAAACGCTGGTCTTCCTCGCGCGCCTGCGCGCTGCCATGCAGTGTCAGCCAGCCCGCGCCGCCGATGCGCTCGACCGCGGTCGCAAACGATTCGTTGAACATGGTGTCGTCGTTCGCATAGGCCACCTGGTGCGACAGCTCATGGAAGATCATCCGCGCCAGCGCCCCCTCGGAATAGCCGATGAAGGTGTTCAACAGTGGGTCGGCCATCCAGTCCCCCGGCAGGCGGCCCAGTGTCGAATAGGCCGGCACGCCATAGACCGTGACCTCCAGGCCCTGCTCGCGCAACGGCGCGGCATGGGCCTCTGCCTCTTGCTGGTTGAAGAAACCGCGGTAGCCGACACAGCCGACCAGCGGGAAACATGACGTCTTCAGGCTCAGGCTCAAGGCCGGTGCGGCCACCACGTTCCACACCGCGGCGCTGCGTTGCAGGTCGGCATAGCGCCGGTAGCTGGCGTTGTCGGGCAGCTTCAACTCGGTCACCGCGTAGTCGCGCATGCGCTGGGTCAGCGCCAGCCGGTCGCGCAGCTTTGGATCGGTCTGCGTGTCGGCCAGCCATTCGGCGACCGGGCGCGACGCGCGCAGCAGGCCCAGGTGACCACCGGCCGATTGAGCGTAGTAGCCCAGGGTGCTGCAGCCCGTCGTCAGCCCCAGCAGGGCGCCGGCCAGCACGGCAACCGCCACTCCCCCACCGCTGGCCATCAGCAACCGCCTGCGCTTCACGACCGCAGCGGGGCAACGTCATCCGGGCGCACCTCCACCAGGCAGTCGTAGAAGCTCGGTGCCCGGCCGATGTCGGTCAGCCCCTGGTGGGTGAGTTGGTTCACGTTGGTGCCGGCCAGGCCCAGCTTGCGCCACCAGATGCCCAGCCCGTTGACGACACCGGCGCGCGCCCGCGGGCTGACCACCGCCTTGCAGTGGTAGCTGCCGCGGTCGTTGAAGACGCGCACCGTCATCCCCGAGCGGATGGCGCGCGCCTCTGCATCGGTGGCATGCATTTCCAGCAGCGGCTCGGACTCGATGTCGCGCAGGCTCTTGAGATTGACGAAGCTGGAGTTGAGGAAGTTGCGCGCCGGCGGCGAGATCATCGCCAGCGGAAAGCGCTGCGCCAGCGCCGGCTGGGTGGCCGCGCATTCATGGTTAGCCACGTGGTCGGGCACGCCGAAGACGGTCGAGTCGATGGTGCATTTGCCGCTGGCGGTGGCGAATCCGCCCTCGGCCAGCGGCGCGTCGGGCAGCGGCAACTTCACCCAGCCGTCTTTGCGCAACGCGTCGAAGTGCACCGGGTCGGCGAAGGCCATGCGCGCCAGCGCTTCGTCGCTGTCGCTGAAACACGGCTCGGTGAAGCCCATGCGCGCGGCCAGCTCGCGAAAGATTTGCGTGTTGGCCTTGGCCTCGCCGAGCGGGGCGATGGCGCGCTCGTTGATCAGCGCATAGGTGTGGCCGTAACTGGTGTGCAGGTCCAGGTGTTCGAGCTGGGTGGTGGCCGGCAGCACGTAGTCGGCGTGGTCGGCGGTGTCGGTCATGAAATGCTCCAGCACCACCGTGAACAGGTCGTCGCGCCCGAAGCCGCGCACCACCTTGGCCGACTCGGGCGCCACCGCCACCGGGTTGCTGTTGTAGACGATCACGGCTTCGATCTTCGGGCCGAAGCTGGAGCCGTCGGCGAGCCTCGCGCCGGTCTCGCGCAGCAGGTCGTCGCCGATGGTGCTCATGTTGACGGTGCGCGGGCGCCGGCCGGCCAGCAGGTCGGGGCGCTGCAGCGCGGCGTCGTTGCGCACGTTCTTGAACCAGCCCGACGACGACAGCAGCAGACCGCCCGCGCGATGGCGCCAGGCGCCCACCAGGCACGGCAGAACGGCAATCAGCCGGACCGCATTGCCACCGCCGCGCACCCGCTGCATGCCGTAGTTCAGGCGGATGGCGGCCGGCCGTGTGGTGCCGTAGTCGCGTGCCAGGGCGCGCACTTCGTCGGCGCCGATGCCGCACACCTGCGCGACGCGCTCCGGCGGCCATTGCAGCGCGCGCTCGCGCAGCTTGGGCCAACCGTCGGTGTGACGCTCGATGTAGTCGTGGTCCAGCCAGTCGTTGCGGATCAGTTCGTGCATCAGCCCGAGGGCCAGCGCGCCGTCGGTGCCGGGCAGCAGCGCGATGTGCTGCTGGCACTTGTCGGCCGTCTCGGTCTTGCGCGGGTCGATGCACACCAGCTTGGCGCCGGCCCGCTTGGCGGCCTGCGCGAAGGTCCAGAAATGCAGGTTCGAGGCAATCGAGTTGCTGCCCCAGATCAGGATCAGTTTGCTCTCGGCGTAGTGCTCGACGTGCATGCCGATCTTGCCGCCGTAGGTGGCCGTCAGCGCCTCGCCGCCGGCGCTGGAGCAGATCGTCCGGTCCAGCAGCGACGCGCCGAGCTTGTTGAAAAAACGCGCCGCCATGCTCTCGCCCTGCAGCAGGCCCATGGTGCCGGCGTAGCTGTACGGCAGAACCGCCTGCGGGTCGCGACGGGCGATCGCTGTCAGGCGCGCGGCGATGGCGGTCAAGGCCTCGTCCCAACCGACCCGGACAAACGAGCCGCTGCCCTTGGGCCCGACACGCTTCATGGGGTGCAGCACCCGCTCGGGGTGGTAGCTGCGCTCGGTGTAGCGCGACACCTTGGTGCACAGCGCGCCGTGCGTGGGAGGGTGATCGGGGTCGCCCTGCACCTTGACGGCCCGGCCGTCCTGCACCGTGACCCGCATGGCGCAGGTGTCCGGGCAGTCGTGCGGGCAGGCGGCGCGGATGGTGACAGTGCTCATGCGCACACTATTGCACAGTCGGCCGCCGCACCCCGGCCCGGGCGGTCGGGCGCGCAGGTTCGGCATGCACCGTGCCCGGACCCTGGCGCGACCGCCACTTCATCGCCTGACCGCCCGCCTGGCCGCGGCGCTTTCCAGGGCGCCGAACCGCGCGCCGGCGCGGCGGTAAGATGGCTTTTGGCCCCACCGTTTGCCGGCCCGGCGACGATGCGCTGAGCCACGGAGCCTCATCATGCAAGTGATCGAATCGATTCTGGCCGACGCCGCCGCCATCGCCAGGCTCAGGCGCGACATCCATGCCCACCCCGAGCTTTGCTTCGAAGAAAAACGCACTGCCGACGTGATCGCCCGCCAGCTCACCGACTGGGGCATTCCGATCCACCGCGGGCTGGGCACCACCGGCGTCGTGGCCATCCTCAAGGGCGGCAGCAGCCAGCGCGCCGTGGGCCTGCGCGCCGACATCGACGCGCTGCCGATGACCGAGCACAACACCTTCGCCCACGCCAGCCAGCACCCCGGCAAGATGCACGCCTGCGGCCACGA
>JAYSVE010000275.1:0-4567 GCA_043718725.1 Methylibium sp. | reverse complement strand
GTGGGGCAATCCACCCAGGTGGTGCGCAGATTGAGCTGGCTGATCCAGCCATCCTGGATCGTGTTGACGACAAAGGCTTTGGCGTCATTCGCCGCCTGCGCGCTGCGAAACTGCAGCAGCTCATGCCAGCACAGCGGAATGAGGTTGCGGTTCTGCGTCCAGAACTTGGCGTCCTTGCTAACCACCAGCGGCTGGCTGATGCTGGTGCCTGGCTGCGCCCGGGCAGGCACCAGCTGCAGCGCGCATGCTGCCAGCGCCAGTGCGCACAGCGTGCGCGGCAAAGTGTTGTGCGTTTTCATGGTTCATTCGCCTTGTTAATGAAGGTGCACGTAACGCGAACAGCTCTGGGTAGAGCGTCTTGGCCTGCCGCAGCGCCACCTCTGCAGCCACCGGCGCAATTGGAATGGGTGCTTCGAACATGATGGCCTCAGGTGGTGAGTTACGACGATCCGCGTTAATGTGAAAGTTAATGTGAAAGTTCTTTCATCACCCGGGGCGCTGCCCCGCATCATGAAAGTTAGAGGAAGATGCCTTCCGGCTAATTTGGAAGACCTTCGACCGCGTAAGAACGCCAATTGGACGACTTGTCGCGATTCGCTTTAAGTGCGGTATAGGCGGGTGAGGCGTCGAACGCCAATGCGTCATCGACGCTTGGAAACCTGATGATCGTGATGTTCCTCGGCCCGTCCCCGGCGAGGGCGATGCCTTTGGTGCCGCGTACGATGAAGGTGCCGCCTGCGCTGGGCATGGCTCGAGCAGCATCCACATAGCTCTTCCATCCGACCGCATCGGTTACTTCGAACTCAACCACGATGTATCCAGCCGGCTTGGTCTGGGCCCGAATGCCTTCGACGCCGACGGCACCTATCGCAACGCATGCAAGTGCGGCGCCCATGACTTGGAAGTTGGTCTTCATGTGTTTTCCTGCTTTGCGGTTGAAAAACGGGCGGGGCGAAGGTGGTTGGGACCGAACGAAACTCGATCGCCAAGTCAGGCGCTGCGTTGCCGCTTTGGAATTCCCGTCGAACAGAGTCGGCGGCAAGGTTGACGAAAGTTCCTCGGTCGAGTTGCGGGCCACGGGCCAGCGGCATCAACTGTGGACGTGCAGCCCGGACTTGCCGATACCGCAATTGCGGCGTGGCATCCCGCGGATGTGGTGGGCCGGATGTGGCCGTCATCGTTGCGCCTGCATTGCGCCCGGGAAGGCGAACTTGCACAGGTCTGTGCAGGGCTTTCCTGGCGCGCCGGGGTGCCGGGGTTCCGGTTTGCATACCGCTATTGCGGTATCCCAGCCGACCCGGCGGCTGCCACAATGTTTTGTGGCTAATTGATCGAAAGTGATATGGCGCCGAGTGTGCTGATCGTCGAGGACGAACCCGAATTCCTGCGCCGTTTTTCAGAAGCGGTGCTGGCCGACCCCGAACTGCATCTGCTGGCCGCCGTTTCCACCGGCCAGGCCGGGCGCGCGATGCTCGACGCGCAACCGCCTGACGTCATGCTGGTCGACCTCGGGCTGCCCGACATGAATGGCGTTGAGCTGATCCACCACGCGGCGCGGCACCACCCCGGCTGCGACGTGCTTGTCGTCACCATGTTCGCCGACGACCTGCATGTGCTTTCAAGCATTGAGGCCGGCGCCACCGGCTACCTGCTGAAGGACGCGACCGGCGCACGTGTTGCCGCAGCGATCCACGAACTGCGAGCCGGCGGCTCACCGATCAGCCCGAGCATTGCGCGCCGCCTGTTGGTGCGCTTTCGCGTGGCGCCGACAGCATTGCCGACCGCCATCGCCGTGGCTGCACAAGCGTCGCCGCTGTCCGAGCGTGAGACCGAAATCCTGCGTCTCGTGAGCAAGGGTTTCGGGTTCGACACGGTCGGCGAGGTGCTTGGCATTTCGCCGCACACGGTGGTCACGCATGTGAAGAAGATCTACCGCAAGCTTGCGGTGCACTCGCGCGGCGAGGCCGTGTATGAGGCCAACCAGATGGGGCTGCTCTGATCGACATCGCGCGCCGCGCCGGGCGCCTGATCGGGTGCATGGTGGTGCTGCTGGGCCCGCACGGCGCGGGCGCGGTAACGATTGAGCCGCCAATGGCGCAGGTGCTCGTTGGCGCCGACCGCGCCCCGCCGGGCGATGACGACACGCGCTGGCAGCGCACCGCGCTGCCCGGCTCGCGGCCCGCTGAGGTCGTCTGGTTCCGCGTCGAATTCGATCTGGAGCCCGCGCGCGCAGTCGAGCGCGATTTATGGATGTTGTACCTGCCGTACTTCTATGGCGGCGGGCGCATCTGGCTCAACGGCGAGCTGGTTGCGGCGGTGCCGGAATCGAGCCCAACCTTGCGGGTGCGCAGGGAACGACCGCTGTTGCTGCCGCTGCCGGCGAGCCTGTTGCGCGCCGGGCAGAAAAACGTGCTGCACCTGCGCGCGGTGGCGGCATATACCCACCGCGGCGCCGGCTTGCCGCGGCTGGTGGTGGGTACACAAGACACACTGCAACCGGCGTTCGAACGCCGCCTGTTTTTCATGCGCACGGTGCCGCTCGTCACGGTGGTCATGGGCAGTGTGGTCGGCTTGCTGGTCATCTTCATTTGGCTGCGCAGGCGTCAGGAGGTGCTGTATGGCCTGTTCGGCGTCACCGCACTGCTGTGGGCGGCGCGTACGACGAACCTGGTTGTCGACACACTCCCGGCGTCGCTCTGGTCCACCTGGCGCCTGGTCTATCACGCCACGAACGGCGGCTTCATTGTTGCCCTGGCCCTGTTCGCGCTCAGCCTCGCAGGCTGGTTGCGGCCCGGCGTTGCACGCGCGCTGGTGGCCTATGCCGTGCTCGGGCCGCTGCTGTTTCTGGTGACTGGCGCGCAGGCGGAGAGTCTGGTCGCCCGCTGGTGGACCGCCGGCCTGATCCCGGTGGGTTTATTGATCGCGGTGGTTTCGGCCGCAGCCGCCTGGCGCCAACGCACGCCGGGTACAACGGCGATTGCGCTGGCCGTCACCGTCGCTTTCGGCACTGGCGTGCACGACTACTTCATCGCCTGGAACGCGCCGACGATCAATGCGCTATCGGGCTGGATCGGCCACCGCATATTCCTGCTGCACTACGGCGCGAACCTGCTTCTGCTGGTGATGGGGTTCTTGCTCACGTTGCGCTTCGTGCGCTCGCTGCACGAGGTCGAAAACGCCAACCGCACGCTCGAAGCGCGCGTGGCCGAGCGCGAGAGCCAGATCGCGGCGAACTGGGACCGCATCGCCACGCTGCAGCGCGCGCAGGCTGCCACCGACGAGCGTCAGCGCATCATGCGCGACCTTCACGACGGGCTGGGTTCGCATCTCTTCACGTCGCTGTCGCGCGCCGAGCGCGGCGCACTCAACAGCGACGCGGTCATCGACACGCTGCGCCGTTCCATCGACGAGCTGCGCCTGGCGGTCGAAGCGCTCGCCTCTGAAGAACAGGACTTCCGGACTGTATTTGGCAACTTCCGCTTCCGCTGGGAACCCCAACTGCGCGAGGCGGGTGTTGTGCCCGATTGGCGCGTCGAGCTGCCTGATGCCGTGCTCGTCATCCCCCCGCACGATGCATTGCAATTGCTGCATATTGTTCAGGAGGCGTTGACGAATGTGCTCAAACACGCCCGCGCCACGCGGGTGCGGGTTGCCCTTCGGCAGCAGGCAGGCCAGCTGGTGGTTGAGGTCGAGGATGACGGCTGCGGTGGCGCCGTCACCCCGTTCGCAGGTGGGCGCGGGCAGGCCAATATGCGCACGCGCGCTGAGCGTCTGGGGGCGCAACTCGACATCGCCGCCGGCAAGCATGGCACCCATGTCCGGCTCGGCTTGAAGTTGCCCGCGATCTGAGACCCAACATGCACAACGCCACCCCGATGCAGGTGCTGAGGGTCAACGACCCCCTGATGTTTCTGCAGGGCCTGAAGAAGCTGCTCAGCGTGCTCGCACCTGGCTTGGCGGGGGGTACCAGCACCGATCTGTCGCAGGCGGTGCAACGGGTCAAGCTGGGGAAGGTTTTGGCTGGGTTGATGATTGAAACGCTGGTGACGAAGCGGCCATGCCCTGCCGACGCGGGCCGCGGCTGGTTGGGTGTGATGACGTTCCCGAAGGCGCCGCAGAGCAGCTGCGGTGCATTGATGCTGCCGCAGGAAGGCGGCCTCTGGATGCTCAGCCTGGGCGGCCGGGGTGTCGACAAACCACCGGGTGATGAAACCGGTTTTCTGATCTTTGCGCGAGCTTTGCGCACGCCGACGATCTACAACGCCATTCGCAGTGCCATTCGCAGCGCCATTCGCAGCGCCATTCGCATCGGCAGCATCGCGCGCTACGCATTCCCGCAGAGTTTGTGGCGGCACTTTGAGCGCACTAAGAACTGGGGGGTGGGCCCGATGGTGGGCCTTGCCCATCAATCAAACCACCCCTCAAGCGTTCATGAATGTGCCCGCCCATGGAGCGCATGAACACACAATGGCCGCCCCGCAACCGGCAGGGCCCAGCACCCTCATGAACAACAGCACCGTCCTCGTCTCTGGCGGCAGTGGCTACATCGCCGGTTTCCTCGTCCGCC
>JAYSVE010000274.1:0-4573 GCA_043718725.1 Methylibium sp. | reverse complement strand
CGACGCTGCCGGGCCAGGCCCCCGGCGCCCCCGCGGAGGCCGGTGGCGGCCTCCTCAGCGGCCTGAAAGACGTGCTGTTCGGCCGCACCGGCCCGCGCGGCGGCAAGCACGAGGGCCTGGCCGAATCGGCCGCGCGCTCGGCCGTGCGCACCATCGGGTCGACCGTCGGTCGCGAGATCATCCGCGGCGTGCTGGGCACGTTGCTGGGCGGCGGCCGGCGCCGCTAGCGCGGGCTCGGTCCGGCTACTTCAACGGGATCGGCGTGGCCCGGTCGACGGCCACCGCCGTGACGCTGTTTTGCGGTGAACCCTCGATCACCCGGTCCGAGTAGGTCAGGTAGACCAGCGTGTTGCGCCTGGCATCGACCATGCGGACGATGCGCAACTTCTTGAACACCAGCGAAATCCGTTCGCTGAAAACCTCTTCGCGCCGGGCCAGCGGCTTGTCGATCACGATCGGGCCGACCTGGCGGCAGGCAATCGACGCCTCGGACTTGTCTTCGGCCAGACCGACAGCCCCTTTGATGCCGCCGGTCTTGGCGCGCGACACGTAGCAGGTCACGCCGCCGACCTTGGGGTCGTCGTGGGCATCGACGACGATTTTGTGGTCGGGCCCGATGAACTTGAACACCGTGTCGACTTCGCCCACCCGCTCGGCGCCGGCGTTGGCCGCCACCAGCAGCAACGCCGCGGCCCAACAGCTCTTCATGCGAGTTCCTTTGCAAAGGCGCGAGGGTACACGCGCCGCGTCGCGGCCACTCAGGGCACGGCGACGGTCTTGAGTTCCGGCCGCGCCAGCACGCGCACCGCGGCCGCCAGGTCGTTGACGATGCGGTGGCTCAGGAAGCTGCTCTGGGTGTCGGGCTCCAGCGCGGCGACGACCAGATTGGCCAAGGGTTGCTCCAGCGACACGTAGAAGCTTCCCACCGGCACATCGACCAGCGCCGGCACGGTCTGCACCTGCACCCGCAGCACGCTGGCGGCGTCGGCCACCGTGCCGCGCACGTCCGCCCGCGCGCCTTCCTGGCGCGAGGTTTCGCTGTAGGTTTCGCCGCGGGCAACAGCGGCCTCGACGACCCTGCGCACCTGCACTCCCAGGCGGCGCAGGCTGGTCACGGCCTCGAACTGGTCGGCCGCGAGCCAGTAGCCACAGGGGCGCGCGCGGCTCTTCAGCGTCTGCAACATCAGCGCCGAATCCCAGGCCACGGTGACGGCCTTGTCGGCGCCGCTGACCGGATCGAGCATCAACAGGTCGTACTCACTGGCCGTGGGCACGGCCTCGACGACGACCTCGCCGCGGCAGGCCTGCAGGGCCACGTCGTTGTCGACGAACTGGCGCAGCTTCACCAGGTCGGCGGCGCGTGCATGGGCGCTTTGCAACACGCTGCGGATAGCCGTGGCGTGGGTGTGCACGCGGCGCTTCAGGTGCCAGCGGCCGAGGCCCACGCCGCGGGTTTCGACCAGGATGCTGATGGCGTTTTTGAGGCCGTTGACGTTGCGCCCGGTGTCGGGCCGGGTGCCGCCCATCGAGACCTTCTTGTCCAGCGGGTCGACCGAGGTCGTGTAGTACCACTCCGTGCTGAGGCCCTGTTGTTTCAGGCTGGCCAGCAGCGGCGCGCGAAACCATTCTTCCGACGCCTGGGTGATGAAGGTCGGCAGGTTTGCGGTCATCGCGTATTGCACCAGCGCGTCGAAGCGCTGCACGCCACCGAATTTCTCCTGGAAGCGGCCGACGGCGGTGTATTCGTGGGCATCGACGACGACCACCGGCTGGTGCTCGCGCACCAGTTGGGCCTGTGCCTGGGCCTCGGGCGTCCTGAGCAGCAGGTGGTCGCGGTTGGCGTCGATGCCGTTGGCGGTGACCCGTTGCTGGGCCTGCGCACCATCCGGGTTGGCGCGCGGGAGCACGATGACGTTGATGCGGTCGAGCAACTTCTGCAGCGGGCCATGGGCCAGCTCCTGGGCAATGACCGCCAGGGCTTCGCCGCCGGCCGGCTCGTCGCCATGTTGCTGGGCCACCAGCAGCACCGTCGGGCGGCCGGCCGCAACGGACCCGGTGGCGCCAGGGCCGACCGGCGCGACAGCGCTGCCGGTGGCGCCCTCCCCGCCTCGGCTGAACAACAGGGCTTCGATAGGCACACCGCGTTGAGAACTTCCCAGCGCCAGCAGCTTGACCGCGGGTGGCCCGGCCCCTTCGCCGTCCGCCACCAGACCGCGCAGAAGGGCCTGCATTTCGGCATCGGTGGTGAAACCGGCGCGGTCGTCCTGGAACGCCGGGGTGGCGAAGTTCACTGAAGGATCGGGGAACCGGGCCGCCACCGCCGCACTGTAGGGTGGGCCGGCCAGCGCCGCCGGCAAGGGAGGTGCGGGGGGTGCCACCGTCGCCGGCGACGCGGGCGCGACCGACTGGCCTGTCGAGGCCCCCGGCGCCGGCATCGAAGCGGCGGGCGGGGCTGGCCGCGGCGCGGTCGGCAGCGGCGCGAGTGGCGCGAGCGGCGCACAACCGACCAGCCCCAGCGCCAACCACCCCGCCATCGGCTGGATGGCAAATTGTCTGAACCAACCCATGAGCCATCTCCGAGCGAAAAAACGCTGCGCCAATGCGGCGCCCGGATTATCACCACGCGCTCACAATCCCCCGTTTTGGAAAACCTGGAGACCGCCCATGTCGATCGTGAAGTGGCTGCTGATCCTCACCTTGGCGGTGATTGCGCTGGCCGTGCTCGCCGGCCGGCTCGGATGGTTGAGCGGCACGGCGCCGGACCTGGGCGTGCGCGACGGCCGGCTCAACGCGCCGTCGAGCCGGCCCAACAGCGTGACCAGCCAGGCGGCGCTGTATCCCGGCCACCCGCGGCGCGAGACCGCGACGATCGCGCCACTGCCGTCCAGCGGCGATGGCCCGGCCAGCCTGGCGGCCATCCGGAAGATCGTCGAGGGCATGCCCGGCGCGAAAGTTATCACGAGCGGGCCCGACTACCTGTACGCCCAGTTCACTACGCCGCTGATGAGGTTCGTCGATGACACCGAATTCTGGTTCGACCCGGCCGGCGGGGTCGTCCAGGTGCGCTCGGCATCACGGGTGGGGCACAGCGACAAGGGCCTCAACCGTGCGCGCGTCGAAGCCATTCGCGCCCGGCTGGAGGTCGGGCGCTGAGCCCGATTCCGGTTCGCCGTTTCGCGGCAGGGGCCGCCAGGTCCTGGAAGGCAGCCTGCTGATCGGCGACGACCTGGTGGTCCATGCCGGCGGCTTCCACCTGGCGCACGGGAACACCTTGCATGCGCCCATCACGTCCAGGCTGGGCGCCACGATCTTCCTGCGCGGTGCCTCGCCGCAGATCGCCGACCTGTTCTGAACGGCGTCCATCGCGGGGGCGTACGTCCGTCCGGCACGCGCACGATCGGCGCTGGCTGCGTTTCTTGAAGCACCACCCGCGCACCCGACAAACTAGGTGTCGGGTATGTCCTAGGCGTGCGCAAAAAACGGCACGGTCAAATTGCACACCGGGTTTCGCCATACAAAATGCAAAC
Organism: Methylibium sp.; assembly: GCA_043718725.1. GTDB lineage: Bacteria > Pseudomonadota > Gammaproteobacteria > Burkholderiales > Burkholderiaceae_C > LGRD01. The sequence goes on along the minus strand of JAYSVE010000274.1, from coordinate 1,046 downwards.
CAGGGGGCACCCGGCGTTCGCATCCCACAGGTTGCCGATTCGCCGTAACGACACATGGGAACTTCAACAAGAAAGAAGGAAAGAGCATGCGCAAAACGCAGGGATTGAATCGACTGACCAGGGCCGAAATGGCGTTGGCGGTCTGTCTGTCAGTCACACCCTTGGCTCTGAACGCCGCACCGGGCAACCCGGACGCTGCCGCCAGTGGCAAGTCCAGGTTCACGAACAACGCCTACATCGTTCAATTGGCCGAGCAACCGGTGACCGCCTACACGGGCGGGATCAAGGGTTACGCCGCCACAAAGGCGGGCAAGGGCCAAAAAGTCAACCCCAATGACCCCAAGGTCTACACCTACATGGGTTACCTGGCGTCGCGCCAGGACGCGTTGCTGAACGGCGTCGGGGGTGGCAAAAAACTCTACAACTACGGCTATGTGTTCAACGGCTTCGCTGCCGAGTTGACCGAGGCCCAGGCGCAGAAGCTGGCGCAAACACCGGGCGTGATTGCGGTCAGCAAGGATGAGATTCGCGCGCTCGACACTTCGTCGACGCCAAGCTTCCTGGGCCTGACGGGCCCCACCGGGTTCTACAACACGACCGGCGCGACCGGCGAAAACGTGATCATCGGCATCGTGGACACCGGCGCCTGGCCCGAACATCCCAGCTTCTCGGACCGAACCGGCGTCAATGGCAACGCCACCAAGGACGGCAAGCTGGGCTACCAGCAAATCCCCGGCTGGCACGGCAAATGCACCCCGGGCGAGGCCTTTACCGCCGCCGACTGCAACCACAAATTGATCGGCGCACGCTACTACAACGCCGGTTTCGGTGGCAATGCCGGCATCGACGCGGCCTTTCCCTCCGACTTCAATTCGCCGCGCGACTCGGATGGTCACGGCACCCACACAGCCACCACGTCGGGCGGCAATGCGAATGTCCCGGCGACCGGCGCAGCGTCGGTTTTCGGCAGCATCAGCGGCATCGCGCCGCGGGCCCGCATTGCGGCCTACAAGGTCTGCTGGGGCGGTGGCGCCGGCGGGTGCGCC
>JAYSVE010000273.1:0-11065 GCA_043718725.1 Methylibium sp. | reverse complement strand
GTCGATTTCATGGCGGCGGAGCACAAGCAGCCCACGTTTCTCGGCCTGAACCCGTTGGGCGAACTTCCGGTTCTGGTCGACGGCGACTTCGTGTTGCGTGATTCGCAGGCGATTCTCGTGTACCTGGCGCTCAAGCATGGCGGCGAGGCTTGGTTGCCCCGTGAGCCGATGCACATGGCGCTGGTGATGCAATGGCTGTCCACCGCTGCCAACGAAGTGCAGCACGGCCCTGGCGACGCACGGCTGGTCGACAAGTTCGGTTACGCCTTGGACAAGGCGTTCGCAGTGAAGAAGTCTGCCGCCCTGCTGGAACTATTGGACAAGCACCTGGCCAGCCGTCAATGGCTGGAAATGAAGCGCCCCACGATTGCCGACGTGGCCGTGTTTCCTTACGTTGCGCTGGCCCCGGAGGGCGGCGTTTCATTGCAGCCCTATGCGAACGTGTGCGCCTGGATTGCGCGCGTCAAGGCGCTGCCTGATTTCATCCCGATGTCGGGAATTTGATTGCGTCGCGCAGCGGCAGCGGCTCAAGACGGCGCGATCAGTCCCGATCCGGCGCGATCTGCGCCGCGTAGTCGTACAGACCCTGCGCACGCTGGTACAGCGCCAGCGCCGCTTCAAAGTCACCGGTGCTGCGCATCAAATCACCCAAAGACTGAAGTACGTTGGCCTGCCCCAGCCCGTCTTGCTCGCTTACGTAGAGTTTCAGCGCCCTGTCATACCGCTCGCGCGCCTTCTCGGGTTGGCCCAAGCCGCGTTCCAGATCGCCCAGCCTATGAAATGCAGATGCGGGCCTGGAAACGATTTCGGCGATGAGCGGCAACATGTCCACTGACAGCGCCACCCGAAACTGGTATTGATTGCCCAACCGGGGATGCAGAGCCTGCAAGTGTTAGCGGGACCGCAAATCCGCTGCTATTCGGCGGCGAGAGCCCGCTCGAAAAGTCATGCATACAGGCTTGGCAGGTAGGGATTGCGAACGACTTCGAGCTACCTTGGCGTCACGCGGGATGAATTTCCCGGACAGCCGGCCACATTAATGGCTTGCCGTCCGTGGTTACCCGCTCCCGCCACCTCGCCGCCGAATAACCGCGGTTCCTGACCGCCACTGACAGCAAGCCAGCGCTGGCGTGCCACGCCTTGCGTCATGCCGTGAACGATGGCGGTCTTGATGACCAGGCCGCCCATGCTGTGGTCGATCGACAGCAGCCTGCGACCTGCCAGTTCGGGTTGGTTGACCAGCCTTTCCAGGACTGACGTGCCCTGTCTTGGCAAGGGCATTGCCGCGTCCTGCCAGCCAGAGATGGCCGCGTCGTAGCCCAGCGTCCAGGCATCGCACTTCGTGTCTTCACCCAACCACACGGGCCACAGAGAACTGTCGTCCTTCGGGTTGTGCATCCAGGTTTCGCGCTCATGCCCACCCAGGCCATGCACGAACACCAATGACAGCGGACTTTGCGGCCCCGCGTCCTGTACACCCGCGTCAACTGCACCATGGTCGCTCCTGTGGGCAATTCACCGTGTGCGAGTCACGCCACCGCCCGTTTATGCAGTTTCATGTCCACATCGTCGCGGCGGCGCGCGCGCCGGCCTCTTGAAGAGACGCGCCCACCTTCACGTTCAAGACCCGCCATGTGGAACCCATTGCGTTGCCGCCGCAACCTGTGTGCTGCGTCAGCGGGGCTCTAGCAGCGTGCTCAGCGCTCCGTCTCGACCCGCTCCGCCAACCACACCTTGATGAGCGACTGGTACGGCACATCACGCTTGTTGGCCTCGACCCGCAGCGCGTCGAGCAGGCTCGCGGGCAGGCGCAGCGAAATCGACTTGGAGGTCGGCTTCAAATTGGGCAGTCGCACACGCTGGGCCTGGGACCAATCGACGTGCAGCGTCGAGTCGGTGCGCTCCCAGAACTCGCGCTCTTGGAGTTCTGACCGGAACTTCGGTACCTCGGCTGCGGTCGGGACGCGTGCCTTCGCGACAAGCGTCGACAACGGCTTCCTGGCTTTAGGGCTTGGCTTGTTCATAGACTGCCTTTTCCTTGCGGTGCATGTCCCGCGCCGAGATCACACGCAGCGCTTTGTTGCCGTCGCGCAGCGTGAAGGTGATGTGCAAGACCCGATCTTGGTTGGTCTTGCCCAGCGCATGCCAGCGGACCTCGCGCTCAGAATGACCTGGATCGGCCAGCACCAGCAACGGGTCGTTGAAAAAAATCTGCTCGGCCTCGGACTGGCTCACCCCATGCTTGTCGTGGCTCTTGCGCTCATTGCCCGCATCCCAATCGAAGCGATGTACTGAATCGAGCAGCGTCACGGTCGTATATTATGAATATATACAGCGCGGGTCAATCCAGAGACCCCGCCTCACCAATTCGCCTCCCGCTCCGGCGTGGCGCCGATCTTGTGGATCGACAGGTCGGCGCCTTCGTATTCTTCTTCCAGCGTCAGGCGCAGCGGCGTCACGAGCTTGATGCCGCCGTACACGACCAAGCCCGCCAGCAGCGCCCAGGCGATGCCCATCAGCGTGCCGACCAGCTGCGCGCCCAGGCTCACACCCCCCATGCCGCCCAGCGCCTGCGCACCGAAAATGCCGCAGGCAATACCGCCCCAGGCACCACACAGGCCGTGCAGCGGCCAGACGCCCAGCACGTCGTCAATCTTCCAGCGGTTCTGCGTCAACGTGAACATCGACACGAAGATCGCGCTGGCCACGCCACCCACCACCAGCGCGCCGGCCGGGTGCATCACGTCCGACCCGGCGCACACCGCCACCAGGCCGGCGAGCGGGCCGTTGTGCACGAAGCCCGGGTCGTTGCGGCCCAGCAACGTGGCCACCACGGTGCCGCCGGCCATCGCCATCAGCGAATTCACCGCCACCAGGCCGGAGATCTTGTCGATGGTCTGCGCGCTCATCACGTTGAAGCCGAACCAGCCCACCGCCAGCACCCAGGCCCCCAGCGCCAGGAACGGAATGCTCGATGGCGGGTGCGCGCTGATGCCGCCGTCCTTGCGATAGCGGTTGCTGCGGGCGCCGAGCAAGATCACCGCGACGAGACCGACCCAGCCGCCGAAGGCGTGCACCACCACGCTGCCGGCGAAGTCGTGGAACTCGGCTCCGGTCAACGCCTTGATCCAGCCCTGCACGCCGAACTGGCTGCCCCAGACCACGCCTTCGAGCAGCGGGTAGGCAAGGCCCACCAACACCGCCGTGGCCACCAGTTGCGGGCCGAAGCGCGCGCGCTCGGCGATGCCACCCGAGACGATGGCCGGAATCGCCGCGGCAAAGGTCAGCAGGAAGAAGAACTTCACCAGCTCGTAGCCGTTCTTCTGCACCAGCGATTCGGCGCCGGTCAGGAAGCTGATGCCATACGCCACGGCGTAGCCGATGAAGAAGTACGCAATCGTCGAGACCGAGAAGTCGACCAGGATCTTCACCAGTGCATTCACCTGGTTCTTCTTGCGCACGGTGCCGAGTTCGAGGAACGCAAAACCCGCGTGCATCGCCAGCACCATGATGGCGCCCAACAAAATGAACAGGGCGTCGGTGCCCTGCTTGACCTGATCCATGGAAGTCTCCCGCTTTTCGCTCGGCCTTGGTGCTTCTCGCACCACGCAAGAAGTTCAGCGCACCAGGGAAGCAATTAGCATGCCCCGGGTGGTGCGAAGAAAGGCACCAAGGATGGGCGTGGACGATGGAGAGCGCACCACCAGTGGAATGCAACTCCCTGTTTTGGGGCGTACGTGGGTTCGGCGTGATTTGGGCCATCCCGCTTCAAGCGCGCGTTCACGATGGTCGCCGTGCATCGCTGAGCGCAAACATGTCCATGGTTGCCCATCCGGCGCGTTCGCGTTGTCGGCCATCGTGTGCTCCTGGGCTGGGAGGGCGAGCGTCGAGACTTCAGAACTCGAACAGCAAGCTCGCCGAGGGCCCGCGCGCGCGGATTTCAATCCACGAAGTATTCGCCTCGTCCCGCGCCGACTGTTCGCGCTCGGAAAAGCCCAGCCTCAGCGACAAGTTTGGCGCCGGGCTCAGGACCACGGCCGCCTCGGAGCTGAAGCTGTCCGTCCCGCGTCCGTTGGAGCCGGCGACGCGCAGCTCAAACGCCAGCCATTCGTTGAATCGCCAGCGTGGCGTGATGCCGCCAATGACCCCGGTCTGCGCGACGTTCAAGGCCGGGCGCAGCGCCGAGTTCGTCGGCTCCGCACGGTAGCGGAGCTCGACCCGCGCCACACCCACGAAGGGCTCGAGCTCGAAGTTCGGCCCGTACCGAAGCCGGTGGGTGTAGGCCACGTGCGCCCGTCCGACCGTGGCCCGCTGGCGCAGCGTGTCCGGACCGACCAGGTCCACCCGACCCAGGCTGAACGCCTCACCGAGCGCCAGCGTTCGGGCGGCCTTGGCGGAATAGCCTTCGTAGCCGAATTCGACGCCGGGCCCGGAACGCTCGCCGCGCGCAGCAGTCTGCGTGTAGATCGCGGCGCGAACCGCCAGGGATGATGAGTTGTTGTCGGTCACCGGCACCCTCTGGGTTCCACAGCCTGCCAGGCACACCAGCACGACAGCCAGGGGCGGCGTCCAAAGCGAAGAAACTCTCTCAGTGAATCGGCGCATGGTTCTCCCTATGGGCTTGAGGTGGGCGGGCCTCGACCACTGTCGCAGCCCAGGCAGCAATGAAGGCGTCGGGCGTCTGGCGCTCAGTCGCGCTCGGGCGCGATCTCCGTCGCGTAGTCCACCAGCGCGCCCAGGATGTCCTGCCCGTGCTCGTCGGCGGTTTCGCCCAGCGCGTCGATCTGCTCGAAGAAGGCCGCCAGGGTCTGGCTACAGCCGGCGCCGTCGTGCAGGCGGTGGGCGCAATGCTGCTGCCACTGCGCCTGTTCGGGCCCGCTGAGCGTGGCGGGGAAGTTGCGCGCGCGGTAGCGGAACAGCAGTTCGTCCAGGCGCGCGTCGGCGAACGCGGGCCGCTTGGCGGCAAGCTGTTCGGGACCGAGCGTGCGCAGGCGCTGCAATGCGCGCCGGTCCTCGTTGCCGATGAAGCCGCCGTAGAGGTCTTCGTCCACGTCGGGCGCGTGTTCGGGCGCGGGCCGCTCAAACACCGCCGGCCACAGCCCGGCCAGTTTGGCGCTGAGGCGCGCAGCCAGTTCGGCATGCTTGAGCGCGGCGGGCAGGTCCAGCCCCCACTTCGCGGCGGTCGCGGCATTCAGCGTCTTCAGGTTGCCGATGACCACCGGCGACTTGTTGATGTGGATGGTCTTGATCGGCAGGCGCGTCTCGCCTTCGGGCAACTCGTCGGCCTTGCTGAACATGCGCCGGCGGATCGCCTCGACACCCAGCGTGGCCAGCGCCGTGGGGTCGTGCGCCAGGTCCCAGACGATCACCTCGTTCTTGTTGGTCGGGTGCGGGCTCAGCGGCCAGACGATGGCCAGGCAACCGCGCTCCACCGCGTACATGCCGGAGACATGCAGCAAGGGCAGGCCCTGGTTCTGCGCCAGCGCCATTTCCTTGACGACCTCGTGCTTGCTGCGCAGGCGCAGGCAAAACTCCCACAGCCTGGGCTGGCGCGCCTTGATCAGCCTGGCCAGCGCGATGGTGGCGCGCACATCGGACAAGGCGTCGTGCGCCGCCTCGTGCGCCAGGCCGTTGGCGCGGGTCAGGTGCTCGAGCTTGAACGACGGGCGGCCGTCTTCGTGCATCGGCCACTCGATGCCCTCGGGGCGCAGCGCATAGGTGCAACGCACCACGTCCAGCAGGTCCCAGCGGCCGCATTCGTTCTGCCATTCGCGCGCGTACGGATCGATCAGGCAGCGCCAGAACAAGTGGCGCGTCACCTCGTCGTCGAAGCGGATCGAGTTGTAGCCCACGCCCACGGTGCCCGGCTGGGCCAGTTGCTGCTCGACGATGGCGGCAAAGGCGTGTTCGGGCAGGCCCTGCGCCAAACAGGTCTGCGGCAGGATGCCGGTCAGCAGGCAGGCCTCGGGATCGGGCAAAAAGTCTGGCGCCGGCTGGCAATGGTGCATCACCGGCGCGCCCACTTCATTCAGGTCGGCATCGGTGCGCACGCCGGCAAACTGCGCCGGCCGGTCGCGGCGCGGCACCCGACCGAAGGTTTCGTAGTCGTGCCAGAAGAAACTGAATTCGCTCATGGTGTGCAAGATACTCCAAGCTGCCGTCGCACGGATTGTCCAGACCGGGGTCGGCTAAGCTGGCGCCCCCCGTTCCTAGACCGGCTGCCCACCCCTTACCCTTTGCGGAGATTTCTTGATGACCCGTGTATTCAACTTCAGCGCCGGCCCGGCCGCGCTGCCCGAAAGCGTGCTGCGCCAGGCGGCCGACGAGATGCTCGACTGGCACGGCTCGGGCATGTCGGTGATGGAGATGAGCCACCGGGGCAAGGAGTTCATTGCCATCCATGCCGAGGCCGAGAGCCTGTTGCGCGAATTGCTGGGCGTGCCGGCCCACTACAAGGTGCTGTTCCTGCAGGGCGGGGCCATCGGTGAAAACGCCATCGTGCCGATGAACATGCTGCGCGGGCGCAGCAGCGCCGACTACATCAACACCGGCGAGTGGTCCAAGAAGTCGATCAAGGAGGCCAGGAAGTACTGCGCGGTCAACGTCGCCGCCAGTGCCGAGCCGGGCAACTTCACCAGCATTCCGAAGCAAGACGAATGGAAGCTTGACGCCAAGGCCGCCTACGTGCACATCTGCTCGAACGAGACCATTGGCGGCGTCGAATACCACTGGACGCCCGACACCGGCGAGGTGCCGCTGGTGGCCGACATGTCCTCCAACATCATGTCGCGCCCGGTCGACGTGAGCCGCTACGGGCTGATCTACGGTGGCGCGCAAAAGAACATCGGCCCCGCCGGCGCCACCATTGTCATCGTGCGCGACGACCTGATCGGCCAGGCGCTGCCGATCACGCCGTCGGCCTTCGACTACAAGCAGCAGGCCGACAACGACTCGATGTTCAACACCCCGGCCACCTACTCGATCTACATCGCCGGCCTGGTGTTCAACTGGATCAAGGCGCAAGGCGGCCTGGCGGCGATGGAGCAGCACAACCGGCGCAAGGCCGCGCTGTTGTATGACTACCTGGACGCGACCGGGTTTTATTCCAACCCGGTGGCGCGTGGCGACCGTTCGCTGATGAACGTGCCTTTCAAGCTGCATGACGACAAGCTCGACGACGCCTTCCTGAAGGGCGCCCAGGCGCGCGGCATGGTGCAACTCAAGGGCCACCGCTCGGTGGGCGGCATGCGTGCCTCGATCTACAACGCCATGCCGGTCGAAGGCGTGCGGGCGCTGGTCGCGTACATGAAGGAATTCGAGGCCAGCCATGCGTAGCGCCTCGGCCACCGGCCGGCTCGAAGTGCTGCTGCTGAACCCGATATCGGCCATCGGACTCAAGCGATTTCCGGTCGAGCGCTACGCCGTCGGCAAGGACGTGACGCAGCCGGTGGCCGTGCTGGTGCGCTCGGCCGACATGCATGCCACCGACATCGCCGCCAGCGTGCGCGCGATCGGCCGTGCCGGCGCCGGCACCAACAACATCCCCGTCGCGGCCATGAGCGCGCGCGGCGTGCCGGTGTTCAACGCGCCCGGCGCCAACGCCAACGCGGTGAAGGAGCTGGTGCTGGCCGGCATGTTGATGGCCTCGCGCAACCTGGCCCCGGCACTGCGGTTTGTCGCCGCGCTGGACCCGGCCCTGCCCGACATGGACAAGGTCGTCGAAGACGGCAAGAAGGCTTTCGCCGGCCATGAACTGACGGGCCAGACGCTGGGCATCGTCGGCCTGGGCAAGGTCGGCTGCCTGGTGGCCGATGCCGCCATCAAGCTGGGCATGGACGTGCTCGGGTTCGACCCGCACATCACCGTGGAGGCGGCCTGGAGCCTGCCCGCGCAGGTCAAGAAGGCGGCCAGCGTCGACGAGGTGTTGAAGCTGGCGCAATTCATCACGCTGCATGTGCCGCTGATCGAAGCCACGCGCGACATGGTCAACGCGGCCAACCTGGCGCTGCTGCGACCGGGTGCGGTGCTGCTCAACTTCTCGCGCGATGGCATCGTCAACGAGAGCGCGGTGCTGGCGGCGTTGACGGCGCGAAAACTGAGTTGCTACGTGTGCGACTTCCCGAGTGCCGCGCTGAATCGGCATGAGCGTGTCGTCGCGCTGCCGCACCTGGGCGCCTCCACCCGCGAGGCCGAGGAGAACTGCGCCATCATGGTCGTCGACCAGTTGCGCGCCTACCTGGAGCACGGCAACATCGCCAACGCGGTCAACTTCCCGAACGTCGAGATGGCGCGAGAATCGGCCTACCGCGTGGCCATTGCCAACGCCAATGTGCCGAACATGCTGGGGCAAATTTCCACCGCCATGGCCCACGCCGGGTTGAACATCCACAACATGGTCAACAAGTCGCGCGGCGACATGGCCTACACGCTGGTCGACGTGGAAAGCGCCGTCGCCGACAAGGTGCTCGACGACATTCGGGCCATCGGCGGCGTGTTGTCGGTGCGCTACCTGCCGCAGCCGGGGTAGGCCTGAAAGCGTGCGGCGACCGCTTGCCCTGACGAAGGGGACACAATGTTCAGCCCGCTCTGTGTCACTCACTCCGGAAGGTCGCCGCCATGCTCAAGACTGCTCCCGCCCATGTCTTTGCCAAGACCCTGAAAACCTTCACCACCGCGTCCGGCAAGGAGGGCGGCTTCTACTCGCTAGTGGCGCTGGCCAAGACCTACCCGAACATTAAGCGCCTGCCGGTGGCGCTGCGCATCGTGCTGGAGTCGGTGCTGCGCAATTGCGATGGCAAGAAGGTGCTGCCCGAGCATGTGGCCGAACTGGCGAACTGGCAGCCACGCGCCGCGCGGGTCGAGGAGATTCCGTTTGTCGTCGCCCGCGTGGTGTTGCAAGACTTCACCGGCGTGCCGCTGCTGGCCGACCTGGCGGCCATGCGCAACGTCGCCGCCGCGATGGGCCGCGACCCGAAAATCATCGAGCCGCTGGTGCCCGCGGACCTGGTGGTGGACCACTCGATCATGGTCGACCACTACGGCAGCAAGAAGTCGCTGGACCTGAACATGAAGCTGGAGTTCCAGCGCAACCAGGAGCGCTATCAGTTCATGAAGTGGGGCATGCAGGCCTTCGACACCTTCGGCGTGGTGCCGCCCGGCTTTGGCATCGTCCACCAGGTGAACCTGGAATACCTGGCGCGCGGGGTTCACAAGATGCGCGCCGACAAGTCCTCGGGCGGCCCGAAGAACATCTACTACCCCGACTCGCTGGTTGGCACCGACAGCCACACCACCATGATCAACGGCATCGGCGTGGTCGGCTGGGGCGTGGGCGGCATTGAGGCCGAGGCCGGCATGCTGGGCCAGCCGGTCTACTTTCTGACGCCCGACGTGGTGGGCTTCGAGTTCACCGGCCGGCTGCGTGAAGGCGTCACCGCCACCGACCTGGTGTTGACCGTGACCGAAATTCTGCGCAAGGAAAAAGTGGTCGGCAAGTTCGTCGAATTCTTCGGCGCCGGCACGACCACGCTGCCCCTGCCCGACCGCGCCACCATCGCCAACATGGCGCCCGAATACGGCGCGACCATGGGCTTCTTCCCGGTCGACGAAAAGACCATTCAATACTTTGAGGGCACCGGCCGCACCCGGTCCGAGATCGAAGCCTTCGAGGCCTACTTCAAGGCCCAAGGCCTGTTCGGCGCTCCGCGCGTCGGCGAGGTCGACTACAGCCAGATCGTGACGCTCGACCTCGGCACGGTGACGCCCAGCCTGGCCGGCCCGAAGCGGCCGCAGGACCGGATCGAACTCGGCAACGTGAAGGCGCAATTCACCGCGTTGTTCAGCAAGCCGCCCACCGAGAATGGCTTCAACCAGCCGGCCGCAGGCTTGCACACGCGCCACCTGGTGCGCGCTCAGGATGCGCTCGACGAGGTACCCGCCGCTGCGCCGGCGGCCGCGCCCGGTGCGCCGCGCCAGGTCGTCGAGATGGTCGCCAACCGGCCGACGCTGGAAGCGGCACTGTCCGAAGTGGCGACCCCACAAGCCAAGGTCGGCGACCTGTCGCTGGGCAACGGCGACGTGCTGATTGCCGCCATCACCTCGTGCACCAACACCTCGAACCCGAGCGTGCTGCTCGCCGCCGGCCTGCTGGCCAAGAAGGCCGTCGAGGCGGGCCTGAAGGTGGCGCCGCACATCAAGACCTCGCTGGCGCCCGGCTCGCGCATCGTCACCGAATACCTTGAGAAAGCCGGCCTGCTGCCCTACCTCGAAAAACTCGGCTTCAACGTCGCTGCCTACGGCTGCACCACCTGCATCGGCAATGCCGGCGACCTGCGGCCCGAGTTCAATGAGGCCATCACCAAGAACGACCTGGTCTGCGCGGCCGTGCTGTCGGGCAATCGCAACTTCGAGGCGCGCATCCACCCGAACCTGAAGGCCAACTTCCTGTGCAGCCCGCCGCTGGTGGTGGCCTACGCCATCGCCGGCACGGTGCTCAAGGACGTGATGACCGAGCCGCTGGGCAAGGGCAAGGGCGGGCGCGACGTCTACCTGGGCGACATCTGGCCCGGCAGCGACGAGATCCATGCGCTGATGAAGTACGCGATGAACGGCAAGGCGTTCCGGCAAAACTACGACAAGGTCGAGAAGCAGCCCGGCAAGCTGTGGCAAGGCATCAAGGGCGTCGAGGGCCAGGTCTACAACTGGCCGGCATCCACCTACATCGCCCGACCGCCGTTCTTCGATGGCTTCACGATGGCCCCCGCCGTTGTGGCATCGGGCATCACCGGCGCGCGGGCGATGGCGCTGTTCGGCGACTCGATCACGACCGACCACATCTCACCCGCGGGCGCCATCAAGGAAGCCTCGCCCGCCGGCGCCTGGCTCAAGGCCAACGGTGTGATGCGCGCCGACTTCAACTCCTACGGCTCGCGCCGCGGCAACCACGACGTGATGGTGCGTGGCACCTTCGCCAACGTGCGGGTCAAGAACCTGATGATCCCGGCCGGCCCCGACGGCTCGCGCGAGGAAGGCGGTGTGACGCTGTTCCAACCAGGGCCACAAGCCG
>JAYSVE010000272.1:0-4574 GCA_043718725.1 Methylibium sp. | reverse complement strand
GACAATGCCTCCCAAGCCAGCATGACCCAGTTCGCCAAGGAAACACTGCCCATCAGCCTCGAAGAGGAAATGCGGCGCTCGTACCTGGATTACGCGATGAGCGTGATCGTGGGCCGCGCCCTGCCCGATGCGCGCGATGGCCTGAAGCCGGTTCACCGCCGCGTTCTGTTCGCAATGCACGAACTGAACAACGACTGGAATCGACCCTACAAGAAGTCGGCGCGCATCGTCGGCGATGTCATCGGCAAGTACCACCCGCACGGCGACCAGTCGGTATACGACACGATTGTCCGCATGGCGCAGGATTTTTCGTTGCGTCACATGCTGGTCGATGGCCAGGGCAATTTTGGCTCGGTCGACGGCGATAACGCGGCGGCGATGCGGTACACCGAAATCCGCCTTTCCAAGATCGCCCATGAAATGTTGGCCGACCTGGACAAGGAGACGGTCGACTTTGGCCCCAACTACGACGGCAGCGAAAAAGAGCCTCTGGTCATGCCGTCGCGGCTGCCCAACCTGCTCGTCAACGGCGCCGGTGGCATCGCTGTGGGCATGGCGACGAACATTCCGCCGCACAATCTCAACGAGGTGATTGACGCCTGCCAGCACCTGCTGAAGAACCCGTCGGCGACCATCGAAGAATTGATGGAAATCATCCCGGCACCGGATTTCCCGACCGCCGGCATCATTTATGGTCTGGCAGGCGTGCGTGATGGCTACCGCACCGGTCGGGGCAAGGTGATCATGCGGGCCAAGTGCCATTTCGAAGACATCGACAAGGGCCAGCGCCAGTCGATCATCGTCGACGAGATCCCCTATCAAGTGAACAAGAAGAACCTGCTCGAGCGCATTGCCGAGCTGGTGCACGAAAAGAAGCTCGAAGGCATCAGCCACATCCAGGACGAGTCCGACAAGTCGGGCATGCGCGTGGTCATCGAGCTCAAGCGCGGCGAAGTGCCCGAGGTGGTGCTGAACAACCTGTACAAACAAACCCAGTTGCAAGACACCTTCGGCATCAACATGGTCGCGCTGATCGATGGCCAGCCCAAGTTGTGCAATCTGAAGGATCTGATCGACGTCTTTCTCGAACACCGACGCGAGGTCGTCACGCGTCGAACGGTTTATGAACTGCGCAAGGCGCGCGAACGCGGCCATGTGCTCGAAGGCCTGGCGGTGGCGTTGGCCAACATCGACGAGTTCATCGAGACCATCAAGAATTCCCCGACCCCGCCGGTGGCAAAGGCGGCGTTGATGAGCAAGAGCTGGGACTCGTCGATGGTGCGCGACATGTTGTCTCGCACCGGCGCCGACAGCCCGGGCGGACTCAATGCCTACCGGCCCGAAGGCCTGCCGGCCAACTTTGGTCTGCAAAGCGACGGTCTGTACCGCTTGTCGGACGATCAGGCGGGTGAGATCCTGCAGATGCGCTTGCAGCGCCTGACCGGGCTCGAACAAGACAAGATCATCGGGGAATACAAGGAGGTGATGGCCGAGATCGCCGACCTGCTGAGTATTCTGTCGACCCACGCCCGCGTGACGACGATCATTGCGGACGAGCTCGCCGCGATCAGGCAGGAATTCGGACAGACCAAACTCGGCGCACGCCGAAGCATGATCGAGCACAACGCCCAGGACCTGGGCACCGAGGACCTGATCACCCCCATGGACATGGTGGTGACGCTGAGCCACAGCGGCTACATCAAGAGCCAGGCCTTGTCGGAGTATCGGGCGCAAAAGCGTGGCGGCCGCGGCAAACAAGCCACCCAGACCAAGGAAGACGACTGGGTCGAGCAACTGTTCATCGCCAACACCCACGACTACATTCTGTGCTTCACGAACCGCGGCCGGGTCTATTGGCTCAAGGTGTGGGAAGCGCCGCAGGGCTCGCGCAACTCGCGCGGGCGCCCGATCGTCAACATGTTCCCGTTGCAGCAAGGCGAGAAGGTCAATGTGGTGCTGCCGCTCACGGATGGCTTCCGCAGTTTTCCGGCCGACCACTACATCTTCATGGCCACGGCACAAGGGGTGGTGAAAAAGACCTCGCTCGATGAATTCAACAACCCGCGCAAGGCCGGCATCATTGCCGTCGATCTGGATGAGGGTGACTTCCTGATCGGCGCCGCGCTGACCGACGGCAAACACGACGTGATGCTGTTCAGCGACGGCGGCAAGGCCGTGCGATTTGATGAAGAGGATGTGCGGTCGATGGGGCGCAGTGCTCGTGGCGTGCGCGGCATGGCGCTGAGAGACGGCCATAAAGTCATCGCGATGTTGGTAGCCGAAGACGAGGCCCAGAGCGTACTGACTGCAACTGAAAATGGTTTCGGTAAACGCACCAGCATCGTCGAGTACACCCGCCACGCGCGCGGCACCTACGGGATGATCGCCATCCAGCAAACCGAGCGCAATGGCAAGGTCGTCGCCGCCTCGTTGGTGCGCCCCGATGACGAGATCATGCTCATCACCGACAAGGGCGTGCTGGTGCGCACCCGGGTGTCGGAAATTCGCGAACTGGGCCGCGCCACCCAAGGGGTCACGCTGATTGCGCTGGACAACGGCGACAAGCTCAGCGGCCTGCAGCGCATCGTCGAAAACGATGCCAATGGCGAAGCGGGTGAACCGGGCGACGAGCCCACGTCCGAGGACACGCCATGAGAAATCGCTTTATCGCCTTCGCGCTGGTGTGCTGCGCCACCCTGGCGCACGCCCAGTCGCCCGGCAAGAAAGAACTGGTGCAAAAACTCCTACAGTTGCAGCAGCCGGGTCTCGAAAGCATCGCGCGCGGGTTGGTCGAGCAACCCGCCGCCCAGATGATGCAAGCCGCCGGCCGGGCCCTCCAATCGCAGGTGCCGGCAGACAAGCGCGAGGCAGCGGCCAAGAGCATCGAGGCCGACGTCAAGAAGTATGTCGAAGACGCGATGCCACTGGTTCGCGATCGGGCCGTCCAGATGGCGCCTTCGACGCTCGGTGCGGCACTGGAAGAAAAGTTCACCGAAGACGAACTGAAGCAACTCATCGCCTGGTTCGAGTCGCCGGTCAACAAGAAGTACCAGCAACTCGGCCCGGAGATGCAAAAGGGCTTCGTCGAAAAGGTCGTGGCCGACTCCAGGCCGCTGATCGAGCCCAAGATCCAGGCGCTCGAACAGAAGGTGCGTGCCACGCTGGGCGTTCCGGCCTCGGCCCCAAGCGGCGCCCGGCCCAAGGCTCCCGGCAAGGCGGCGAGCGGCGCGGCCAAGGCCTCCAGCCCCTGACGCCAGGCGCATGGCGCTTTGCGCCACGGTCCAAAGCGCCCTGCCCTGAGGCGCCGCTTGCGAGTTCGCTCAAGCTGGCGCTGCCACGCTTCATCGGCATGCGAGAATTTCGAACCGACCATGCGTGATGCCTCCCCCACCCCGAACCCGGACTTGCTCGCACTCCGCACGCAAATTGATCGTCTTGATCGAGAGCTGCTGGCTCTGCTGAACCAACGCGCAGCACTCGCTCTGGACGTCGGCGCATTGAAGAAGAGGGAAGGCTCGGTGGCGTTTCGGCCCGAACGCGAGGCCCAGGTGATCGACGGCCTGAAGGCCGCCAATCCGGGTCCGCTGGCCACCGACAGCGTGGCGCCCATCTGGCGCGAAATCATGTCCGCCTGTCGGGCGCTTGAAACGCCGTCGCGGGTGGCGTACCTGGGTCCGGCGGGTACGTTCAGCGAGGAGGCCGCGCTGAGCTTCTTTGGTTCGTCCATCGTCAAGGTGCCCTGCGCGAACTTCGACGAGGTGTTTCGCGCCACCAGTGCAGGTGCCGCCGACTTTGGCGTGATCCCGGTTGAGAACTCCACCGAAGGCGTGGTCGCCCGCTCGCTGGACCTGTTCCTGACGACACCGCTGTTCATCATCGGCGAAACCAGCCTGTTCGTGCAGCACAACCTGCTGCGCCGCGAGAACCTATTGGAAGGCATCCAGGCGGTTTGTGCGCACCCGCAGGCGCTGGCGCAATGCCACGGCTGGCTCAGCAACTGCCTGCCGAATGTCGAGCGCCGCCCGGTGTCGAGCAACGCCGAAGGCGCCCGGTTGGCGAGTCTTGACGTGACGCTTGCCGCGGTCGCCGGCAAACGCTCGGCCAGTGAATATGGCCTGCACATCGTCGCGCCAGCGATCCAGGATGACGCGCTCAATCGCACCCGCTTTGCCATCGTGAGCCACCCGCAGCGCCACCCCCAGCCGCAGGCCTCGGGGCACGATTGCACCAGCCTGGTCGTGTCGGTCAGCAACCGGCCTGGCGCGGTTCACGACATGCTGGTGCCGTTGAAAGCGCATGGTGTGTCGATGAGCCGTTTCGAGTCTCGCCCGGCCCGATCGGGCCAATGGGAGTACTACTTCTACATCGACCTGCAAGGCCACCCCGACCAGCCGCACGTGGCCCAGGCCTTGAAGGAATTGCGCGACGTGTGCGCCTTCTTCAAGCTGCTCGGCACTTACCCCATCGACGTTCACTGATGAAAAAATGCCCCCACGTCGCTTCGCTCCTGCCCCCCGAGGGGGCGCGGCCGCCATGGGCCACGAAGGGGCCTCTTCGTGGCCCATGGCGGCCCG
>JAYSVE010000271.1:0-4575 GCA_043718725.1 Methylibium sp. | reverse complement strand
CATGAACACCTTGCCACGCATCACGCTGGGCCGCAGCGATCTTCAGGTGACGCCGATCTGCCTGGGCACCATGACCTTCGGCGAGCAGGTCGACGAAGCAACCGCGCACGACCTCCTTGACCACGCCCTGGCGCGCGGCATCAATTTTGTCGACACCGCCGAGATGTACGCCGTGCCAGTGCGGCGCGAGACCTACGGCGCCACCGAAACCATCATCGGCAACTGGTTCGCCAAGCGTCCCGGTGCGCGCGAAAAGCTCGTGCTCGCCACCAAGATTGCCGGCCCGGCGCGCAACATGGACTGGGTTCGCAACGGCAGCCTCAACGTCGCGCCGGCCGACTTCGTGCAGGCCTGCGACGCCAGCTTGATGCGGCTGCGCACCGACGTCATCGATCTCTATCAGATCCATTGGCCGAACCGCAATGTGCCGATGTTCGGCCAGCTCTATTTCGAGCCGGGCAAGGACAGGGAATTCACGACGATCCAGCACCAGCTCGAAGCGCTCGCCGGCCTGGTGAAGGCCGGCAAGGTGCGCCACATCGGCCTGTCCAATGAAACCCCTTGGGGCGTGAGCGAATTCATCCGCCTGGCCGACCAGCATGGCCTGCCCCGAGTGGCCAGCGTGCAAAACCCGTACGCACTGGTAAACCGCGTGGTGGACAACGGGCTGGACGAGGCGATGCACAGGCAGGCCGTGTCACTGCTGGCCTACTCACCGCTGGGCTTCGGCGCACTGACCGGCAAGTACGACGCGACCGGTTTCGAGGGCAGCGGGAGCATCGGCCGCATGGGCCTGTTCGACGCACTTCGCAAGCAGCGCTGGGGCCGGCACGAGACGCTGACCGCGGCACGCCTGTACAACGCGCTGGCGCGCAAGCATGGCCTCACGCCCACGGCGCTGGCGCTGGCGTATTGCTACACCAGTTGGCGCGTCGCCTCCACCCTCATCGGTGTGACGACGCGAGCCCAGCTCGACGAGAACATCGACGTCTGGGGCACGCAACTGGCGCCCGAGCTGCGCGCCGACATCGACGCCATCCGCTGGGTCCATCGCGATCCGGCACAGTGAGGGCACGGGTTGTGAACCACGCGGCGTGGGGTGGGCGGCGCCCGCGGCCGAGCGCAAAATAGCGCTAAACCACTCGCGCGAAACCCGCCGCGCCCAGAGAATATGGAGACCCTCTACGCCGCCGCCGCCACCTTGGCTGGCTATTTTGTGGGTTCACTCTCGTTCGCGGTCATCGTCAGCCGCCTGATGGGATTGAAAGACCCACGCAGCTACGGCTCCGGCAATCCGGGCGCGACCAACGTGCTGCGCTCGGGCAACCGCTGGGCCGCGGTGCTGACGCTGGCGCTCGATGCGCTGAAAGGCTTTGTGCCGGTGGTTCTGGTCGGCCAGTTCGGGGCGCGCTTCGGCCTGGGTGAAGGCACCGCCGCGATGGTGGGCCTGGCGGCGTTTCTAGGCCATCTGTGGCCGGTGTTCTTCCGGTTTGCGGGGGGCAAGGGCGTGGCCACCGCGGCGGGGGTCTTGCTGGGCCTGAATCCCTTGCTGGGCCTGGCGACGCTGGCCACCTGGGTCATCGTGGCGCTGTTCTTGCGCTACGCGTCGCTGGCGTCGATCGTGTCGGCGGTGTTTGCGCCGTTCTATCAACTGCTCATCTGGGGCGGTGGAGCGGCAGCCATCTCGATCACGGTGATGAGCCTGCTGCTGGTGTGGCGCCATGCGGCCAACATTCAGAAGTTGTTTACCGGCACCGAGAGCAAGCTGGGGCAGAAGTCCCCGGCCTTGGCAGCGGCGACGGCCCATCCCGAGCGGCCGAAAAAGCATCCGCATGGGCATGAGCCTTCCGGCCCGCACGGCCACAAGACCGAACCCAAGCAAGAGCACAAACGCGGAGTCAAATCATGAACCTGAGCCAGGGCCTGCATCGCTTCCATGTGGGCGACCGCCTGTCGGAGATGGCGATCTTCAACGGCACCGTCTACCTTGCCGGCCAGGTCCCTGCCGACGCCACTCAAGATATTCGTGGCCAGACGGCGCAGGTGCTGGCGCGGGTCGACAAGTTGCTGGTCGAGGCTGGCACCGACCGTGCGCACATCCTGATGTGTCAGATCTTCCTGGCCGACAGGGCCGACTTCGCCGGCATGAACGACATCTGGGACGACTGGGTGGCGCCCGGCGACGCCCCGCCGCGCGCCACCGTTCAGGCGTTGCTGGCCAGGCCCGAGTGGAAGATCGAGGTCGTGGTGACGGCGGCGCTACTGTAAGGCGACGCGATCCGCCGCGCTTGGCCTTTCAATTTCAGTAGTTCAGCCCCATCGCATCACGCACTTCGCGCATGGTTGCGCGGGCCACGGTGCGGGCCCTTTCGGTGCCGACCTCGACGATCCAGTGCACCTGCTTGGGATTGTTCAGGTAGGTTTCGGCACGTTCACGCCAGGGAAGCTGCTCGCGCTTGATCGCGTCGATCACCGGCTGCTTGCATTCCAGGCAGCCGATGCCGGCGCTCGTGCAACCCTGGACCACCCATTCCCGGGTGGGCGCATCGGAATACACCAAGTGAAATTGCCAGACCGGGCAACGCGCCGGGTCGCCGGGGTCGGTGCGGCGCACCCGCTGCGGATCGGTGGGCATGCGCCTGACCTTGCGCTCGACCTCGGCCGGTTCTTCGCGCATGGCGATGAAGTTGCCGTAGCTCTTGCTCATCTTCTCGCCGTCCAGGCCCGGCAGCTTGCGCACTTCGGTGTGCAGCGCCTGCGGTTCGTGCAGGACCAGTTTGCCGGTCCCCCTCAGGTGCGAGCGCAGCAATTCAGCGTCTTCAACGGTCCAGCCCACGGCCTTCGACTCCGCCGCGCCGGCCCGGGCGAGGAGGGCCTCGGCCCTGGCCAACGACTCTGGCTTGCCGGCCTCCTGGTACTCGCGGCGCTGCTTCTCGAGGTATCGTGAATCGTCCTTGCCGAGTTTGGCCAACGCGGCCGCGACCTTGGCGTCGAAGTCCGCACTGCGTCCGTACAAGTGATTGAAGCGCCGCGCCACTTCGCGCGTCAGCTCCACATGCGACGACTGGTCTTCGCCCACCGGCACGAACGCCGCCTTGTAGATCAGGATGTCCGCGGCCTGCAGCAGCGGGTAGCCGAGAAAGCCGTAGGTCGCGAGGTCGCGATCCTTGAGCTTGTCGATCTGGTCCTTGTAGGTCGGCACCCGCTCCAGCCAACCCAGCGGCGTGCCCATCGCCAGCAGCGTGAACAGCTCGGCATGCTCGGGCAGGCGGCTTTGCAGGAAGATCGTGCAGGTCTCGGGGTCCAGGCCGGCGGCGAGCCAGTCGATCACCATCTCGTAGACGTTTTTCTCGATGACCTCGCGCTCCGCGTAGTGGGTGGTCAGGGCATGCAGGTCCGCCACAAAGTAGAAGCATTCGTAGTCGGCTTGCAGGCGCACCCAGTTTTTCAACGCGCCGTGGTAATGGCCAAGGTGGAGCGCGCCGGTGGGGCGCATGCCGGAGAGAACACGTTGTTTCATCGAGGGCTCGCAGTTGCAGGCGCGGATTGTAGAAGGCCGACGTCCGGCGGCGCTTTGAATCCACCCGGATCATGCACAGGCGCCCGATACACTGCGGCGCGCATGAAGAACCTGGTGATCCTGATCTCCGGCCGCGGCTCCAACATGCAGGCCATTGTTCGGGCCTGCGTGGCGCAAGCGTGGGACGCGCGCATCGCCGCGGTGGTCAGCAACCGCGCCGACGCAGCTGGTCTGGCGTTCGCGCAAACCCAGGCCATCGCCACCGCCGTGGTCGATCATCGGGGGTTCGAATCGCGCGCGGCGTTCGACGCCCAACTCGGTGCAACGATCCACCGATTCGCCCCCGACCTGGTCGTGCTGGCGGGGTTCATGCGCATCCTGACGCCGGCTTTCGTGCGCGCGTTCGAGGGCCGGTTGGTCAACCTCCACCCATCGCTGCTGCCGGCCTTCCCGGGTTTGCACACGCATCGCAAGGTCCTCGAAACGGGCTGCAAGCTGAGCGGTGCGACGGTGCACTTCGTGACGCCGGAGCTCGACCACGGCCCCATCATTGCGCAAGCCGTGGTCGCCGTGCTGGCGGGCGACACCGAATCGACATTGGCGGCGCGCGTGCTGGCTGGCGAGCAGGTGCTGTACCCGCGTGCGATCGGCTGGATCGTGGACGATTTGCTGCACGTCGAGCGTGGCGTGGTCACACACAAGGCAGGTGCCGCGCAACTGCTGCTTTAGGCGGTGGCACCGAGGCTGCGGGCGGTGCGGTCAAGGACGTCCGAGGGGCCATCGTCTCGCGTTGACGTCGCAGGTTCCATCGCTTGCCGGGCGCGGACAGGGGTTTCGCCCAGGGTGCCAAGGATAATTGGCGGATGCACCCCAACGCCCTTCTGGAACTCGCCACTGAACTGCTGCATCGTGTGCTGCAGTTCCAGCAGCCGGCCGACAACGTCGTGTCCGACTTCTTTCGCCAGCAACGTGCGCTGGGCATGCGTGAGCGTCACACGCTGGCCGAGACGACTTACGCGGTGTTGCGCCAACGCCTGTTGTTCCAGCATCTTGCG
>JAYSVE010000028.1:0-2427 GCA_043718725.1 Methylibium sp. | reverse complement strand
CTTCCAGTTCGATCGCGACCTGGGTACACACCGCGCGGCACAGGGTGGCCACGCGCTCGCTTTGCAGGCGGTAGTACATCTGGGTGCCGTCGCGCCGCTTGGCCAGCACCCCGCTGTGGTACAGCAAGCTCAGGTGCTGAGACATATTCGGCTGCGTAGTGTCGATCTCTGCCAGCAGCTCGGAGACGTTCTTCTCGCCATTGCACACGGCGCTGATGATCTTCAGTCGGATCGGCGTCGACAGCACCGCGAACAGTTCGGCGACGGAGTCGAAGACCCTGTCCTCAGTGGTTTGCTTGGCCATGCCCTGATCCGAGGTGATTTCGCACGGAAAGAATTCTATCCGCAATCACCGATATTCCAATGCATGGCTACTTGAATCGGTAGTGATCCCGATTCAGCACCGCTGCCACAGCCGAAACCTCTTCGGGGAACAAGCCCAGGTTCAGTTCGGTGTTGCATTGCTCGACCATGCCGCGCAGGAAGCCGGGCGTGTTGATCCTGCCGGCCGGTTTGAAGATCGTGGACCCGTCGCCGCCAACCTTGCGCTGGTGACAGGCCACGCAGCGGTGCTCCTTGATCAGGCGCTCGCCCAGCGCCAGATCGGCACCCGTGAAGAGTTCGGCGGCCGGCTGCGCTGCCGTCCAACCGGTAGCGAACACCGTGGCCGCAGCAGCCGCCAACGCCCAGGTTCCGATTGCACGCATATGAGCACCCCTTCGAGCCAGACCCGCATCTCGAATCATGCCTGAAGCGCAAGCGCGGCTGGCCGCAGTCCGCGTATTTCCCGCTACTTCGCGCCGGTAAGAATCCACTCGGCCAAAGTCTTGGCGTCGGCTTCGCTCAGGCTCGGTTGCGCCGGCATGGGCACCGGCCCCCACTTGCCCGCGCCGCCCTTGCGGATGCTGTCGCTCAGCTGGGCCGCAGCGTCCTTCTGCGCGGCGTACTTCTTGGCCACTTCTTGGTAGGCCGGCCCGAGCACCTTCTTGTCCACGGCGTGGCAGGCCGTGCAGGCATTCTGCTGCGCCAGCGCGAGATTGGCCTGGGCGGGCATGGCACTTACAGCAGCCACCACAGCGCTCACTGCCGCGAGCGTGAA
Source organism: Methylibium sp. (assembly GCA_043718725.1). Taxonomy (GTDB): domain Bacteria; phylum Pseudomonadota; class Gammaproteobacteria; order Burkholderiales; family Burkholderiaceae_C; genus LGRD01. Next base: position 1,328 of record JAYSVE010000028.1, on the reverse strand, counting down.
CTGATAGGTCATCTTCATCATCTCTCCTGTAGAGGGTTGTCGACGCCGCAGGGCACCAGCGCCCCAGCGCCTTACTTCTATGAATTCATATTCAATGATATTGCGTCGCCGAGGCGCTGGATTCAGGGCTTCCCCGATGCGACACCACGCCCCCACTCACCGGGCGAAATACATCTTCTGCCGTTGCAGTCGATAGCCCCAGGACAGGCCGGCGTTCTTCCAACCGTTCACCGACCGCCTGCCGTCTTTCGACAGGTCGCCTTCAAAGCCATCAACCACCGAATAGACCTTTGTGTACCCTTCCTCCGCCAGGCGATTCGCGCCCCGGCTGCTGCGGTCGCCAGAGCGGCAGATCAGCACCACCACGGCATCCTTTGCCAGACCCTTGTCGCGCAGTCGCCGGCCGACTTCGGGCACGAAGTCCTGCAGCGGTTCAAGCCGGTAGGCGTTGCGCTGGACATCCCAGTCGGACATCAGCTCCTGCAGCTCGACGAAAGGGACCAGCGCATCGACGCTGTCGGCCATGCCGACATACATCGCCTCAGCGCGCGTGCGGACATCGAGAAACAACACTTTTTCCGGCCCGCCGCTGGTGGCGATGAAAGCCGGCACTTGCGCCGCGTCGAGGTACAACGCCGCGCGCGTTCGCTTGCCTTCGGGCACCCCATCGGCAGAGGCTGCCACCGCCTTGACGGGCAGCACCAGCGCCACCAAACCTGCGGCCACCGCGACCCTGACCATCACCCTGCGCAATTCACTCATTTCGGTTCGTCCCGTGTTCATTGGTAGCGTTTGACCATCGCCTCCAGCGGCACCGGCTTCATCCGTGCCGCATGGCCGGCGCAACCAAACGCCTCGAAGCGCGCCTTGACAACGCCGCGCGCCGCCTTTTTGGCTTCAAGCATCGCCTTGCGCGGATCGAATTCGCTGGGGTGCTCGGCGAACAGCTGGCGCATCGCCCCCGTCATCGCCAGGCGGATGTCGGTGTCGATGTTGATCTTGCGCACGCCGCTCTTGATGCCGCGCTGGATCTCCTCGACCGGCACGCCATAGGTTTCCTTGATGTCGCCGCCGTACTTGCGGATGATCGCCAGCCATTCCTGCGGCACGCTCGACGAGCCGTGCATCACCAGATGGGTGTTCGGCACCGCCGCGTGGATGCGCGCGATGCGATCGATGGCCAGGATGTCGCCGGTGGGCTTGCGCGTGAACTTGTAGGCACCGTGGCCGGTGCCGATGGCGATGGCCAGCGCATCAACGCCGGTGCGGGCAACGAAGTCTTTGGCCTGTTTGGGGTCGGTGAGCATCATGTCGTGCGTCAGCTTGCC
>JAYSVE010000270.1:0-4592 GCA_043718725.1 Methylibium sp. | reverse complement strand
AACTCGTTGGCGCGCCGGCGCGCGACATGCAGGACCTGCGCGGCAACGGCATCGCGATGATCTTCCAGGAGCCGATGTCGTCGCTGAACCCGGCGTTCACGATCGGCGAGCAAATCGTCGAAGGCCTGCGCAGGCACCGCCGCATCAGCCGCGCACAGGCCACCGAGCGGGCGCTGGAAATGCTGCGCAAGGTGCGCATGCCCGCGCCCGAGCAGCGCCTGCACGAACACCCGCACAAGCTCTCGGGCGGCATGCGCCAGCGGGCGATGATCGCGATGGCATTGGCCTGCGAGCCGCGCCTGCTGATCGCCGACGAGCCGACCACTGCGCTGGACGTGACGATCCAGGCGCAGATCCTGGCGCTGGTGCGCGCGCTGCAACAAGAGACCGGCGCGGCCGTCATCCTGATCACCCACGACCTGGGTGTGGTGGCCGAAGTGGCCGACGAGGTGCTGGTGATGTACGCTGGCCGGGTGGTCGAGCGCGCGCCGGTGCAAGCCTTGTTCGACGCGCCGCAGCACCCTTACACGGTCGGGCTGCTGGGGTCGATCCCGCGGCTGGATGGGCAGCGCGAGCGCCTCGCCGCGATCGAGGGCCAGGTGCCCAGCCCGCTGCACCTGCCGGCCGGCTGCCGCTTTGCCGAGCGCTGCCCGTTTGCCGATGCGGCCTGCCGCGCGCAGGCGCCGGCCTTGCGCGTGGTCGGGGCGCTGCACCTGTCCGCCTGCCGCAAGGCGCCGCTGGACCCGCGGGTGCTGATGGCCGGCCGGCCCGAGGCGCGGCTGGCATGAGCCGCCGGGCCGCCCCCAAGGCGAATACCGCAGTGCGCAGCACGGAGGTTGCCTGATGAACGGCGCCGCGCCGCTGCTGCGGGTCGACGGCCTGGTCAAGCATTTCCCGGTGCGCCGCGGTGTGTTCGGGCGGGTGCGCGGCGCGGTGCGCGCCGTCGATGGCGTGGATTTCACGCTGGCCGCCGGCACGACGCTGGGCGTGGTCGGCGAATCGGGCTGCGGCAAGTCGACGCTGGGGCGGCTGGTGCTGCGCCTGATCGAGCCCAGCGCCGGTCGCGTCCACTTCGACGGGCAGGAACTCGGCGCGCTCGGAGCGCGCGAGCTGCGGGCCCAGCGGCGCGCCATGCAGATCATCTTCCAGGACCCGTATTCGTCGCTGAACCCGCGCATGACGGTCGGTCAGACGCTCGCCGAGCCGTTGATGCTGCACCGCCTGCACCCCGGCCGCCAGCGCGAGCGCGTGGCCGAACTGCTGCACACGGTGGGCCTGGCGCCCGAGCATGCGCAGCGCTATCCGCACGAGTTCTCGGGCGGCCAGCGCCAGCGCATCGGCATCGCCCGGGCGCTGGCCGGCGAGCCGAAGTTGATCGTCTGCGACGAGGCGGTGTCGGCGCTCGATGTCTCGGTGCAGGCGCAGGTGGTCAACCTGCTGCAGGACCTGCAGCGCCGGTTCGGACTGGCCTACCTGTTCATCGCGCACGACCTGGCGGTGGTCAAGCACATCGCCACGCGCATCGCGGTGATGTACCTGGGGCGCATCGTCGAGATGGCCGACAAGGGCGACCTGTTCGCCGCGCCGCGCCACCCCTACACGCAGGCGCTGTTGTCGGCCATTCCGCTGCCCGAGCCTGGCCTGCGGCGCGCGCGCGTGCTGCTGGCCGGCGATGTGCCCAGCCCGCTGAACCCGCCGCCCGGTTGCCATTTCCACACCCGCTGCGTCCACGCGCGGGCGCTGTGTTCACAGCGCGCGCCGCCGCTGGAAGAAGACAATGGCCATGCCGTGGCCTGTCACTTCTGGCGCGACATTCAGACCCCGGCGCTGCTGGCGCAACCGGCCATCCACACGCCGGCGCGGCAGCGCTTGGAGCGGCTGCAATCGGCCTTTGTCGCGCCCACGCTCGCAGCCGGCACCGGCGCCATGTGATGCGCCCGCGCACCGTCGCTGACCGTCGCTGACCGTCGCTGACCGTCGTTTACCGCTGCTCTTTCATCCAGGAGACCCAACCATGAAGCTCAACCCCCACATCCTCTGGCCGGCATTGCTGCTGGCGCTTGTTCCGTTGACCGTGACGGCGCAAGCGCTGCGCATCGGCCTGGCCGAAGACCCCGACGTGCTCGACCCGTCGCTGGCGCGCAGCTTCGTCGGCCGGGTGGTGTTTGCCGCGCTGTGCGACAAGCTGTTCGACATCGACGAGAAGCTGGCGATCCAGCCGCAGTTGGCCGTCAGCCATGAATGGTCGGCCGACAGCAAGACGCTGACGCTCAAGCTGCGCCAGGGCGTGACCTTCCACGACGGCGAGGTCTTCGATGCCGCGGCCGTCAAATTCAACATCGAGCGCCACAAGACCCTGCCCGGCTCGAACCGGCGCGGCGAGTTGGCGCCGGTGGCCAGCGTCGACGTGATCGACGCCGCCACCGTCAGGCTCAACCTGTCGGCGCCGTTCTCGCCGCTGCTGGCGCAACTGGCCGACCGCGCCGGCATGATGGTGTCACCCAAGGCCGCGACCGCCGCCGGCGACAAGTTCGGCACCCGGCCGGTGTGCTCGGGGCCGTTCAAGTTCGTCGAACGGGTGGCGCAGGACCGCATGGTGTTCGAGCGCTTCGCGCAGTACTGGAACAAGGACGCGATCCACTTCGACAAGATCACCTACACGCCGATCCCGGACGCCACGGTGCGCCTGGCCAACCTCAAGTCCGGCCAGCTCGACTTCATCGAACGCGTGGCGTCCAGCGACATGGAAAAACTCGTCGCCGACAAGAAACTCAAGACCTCGCGCATCACCGAGATCGGCTACCAGGGCATCACGATCAACATCGGCAAGAGCGAGCAGGCGCAAAAGAACCCGCTGGGCCGCGACCCCCGTGTGCGCGAGGCCTTCGAGCTGTCGCTGGACCGGCAGGGTCTGGCGCAGGTGGTGATGGACCAGGAGGCCACCGTCGGCAACCAGTGGGTCGCGCCGGGCAACAGCTTCTATGCGAAGAACATGCCGGTCCCCAAGCGCGACATCGCCCGCGCCAAGGCGCTGCTCAAGGAAGCCGGCGTGACCAACCCCAGCTTCACGCTGGTGGCGCCGACCACGTCGGACGCGCAGCGCCTGGCGCTGGTGGTGCAGGCGATGGCGCGCGACGCCGGCTTCGACGTCAGAATCCAGGCGGCCGAGTTCGCGACCTCGCTGAACATGGCCGACAAGGGCGAGTTCGAAGCCTACGCGCTGGCCTGGAGCGGGCGCGCCGACCCGGATGGCAACCTGTTCAGCTTTCACGGCTGCAAGCAGCCACTCAACTACGCCGGCTACTGCGACGCCGAAACTGAAAAGCTGCTGAACCAGTCGCGCGCGCTGCGCTCGCCCGAAGAGCGCAGAGCAGTGTTCGAGCAGATCGCCGCGCGGGTGCTGAAAGAGCGCCCGGTGATCTACCTCTACCACCGCAACTGGCTGTGGGCCTACAACGCCAAACTCGGCGGCGTGCGCAACGTGCCCGACGGCTTGCTGCGCGTGACCGGGCTGAAGATGGCGCCTTGATCGCGCCACCCTGAGCCGCCACCCACGACCCCGATGTTCGAGTTCCTCGCCAAGCGCATCGCCACGATCCTGCCGACACTGTTGTTCGTGTCGATGCTGATCTTCGGCCTGCAGCAGTTGCTGCCCGGCGACCCGGCCAAGATCCTGGCCGGCGAGGAGCAGGACCCGAGCGTCGTGGCCTACCTGCGCGTCAAGCTGCACCTGGACGAGCCGCTGCCGCTGCGCTACGCGTACTGGGTGGGTGGGGTGCTGCGCGGCGACCTGGGCGAGTCGGTCCGCACCCAGCAGCCGGTGCTCGACCTGATCGTGCAAAAACTGCCGGTGACGGTCGAGCTGGCGCTGCTGGCGTTCGTCATTGCCCTGGTGATCGGCATCCCGGCCGGCATCGTCTCGGCGGTCGGGCGCGGAACGGCCTGGGACTACGCGGCCAACGCCTTTGCGCTGTGGGGCCTGTCGACGCCGAACTTCTGGCTGGGCATCTTGATGATCCTGCTGTTCTCGGTGCAGTTGGGCTGGTTGCCGGCCTCGGGCTACGTGAGCCCGTTCGAAGACCTGGGCGCCAATCTGCGCGCGATGATCATGCCAGCGTTCGTGCTCGGCAACGCTATCGCCGCGGTGCTGATGCGCCACACCCGCAGCGCCATGCTGCAGGTGCTGTCCAGCGACTATGTGCGCACCGCGCGCGCCAAGGGCCTGAGTGAGCGCACGGTGGTGCTCAAGCATGCGCTGCGCAATGCGCTGACGCCCATCATCACGCTGGGCGCACTGGAGCTGGGCACGCTGCTGTCGGGCGCCGTGCTGACCGAACAGGTGTTCACGATTCCCGGCTTCGGCAAGCTGATCGTCGATTCGGTCTTCAACCGCGACTACTCGGTGGTGCAGGGCGTGGTGCTGGTCACCGCCACGGCCTACATCAGCTTGAACCTGCTGGCCGACCTGGCCTACTTTGCGGTCAACCCGCGCCTGAGGCATTGACCGTGGCGGCCGTGCTCCCGCTGCCCGCCGGCGCCGCGCCCGCGCCCGTCGCCGGCCCGTGGCGCCGCGCCTGGCGCCGGCTGCGGCG
>JAYSVE010000269.1:0-4596 GCA_043718725.1 Methylibium sp. | reverse complement strand
TCGCGCTGGTCCTGGCGTTGTTGGTCGCCGGCGCGGCGCAAGCGCAGCCGACCGGGTACCCCGGCGTCGGCCGCGTGGCAACCGCCAAGGAACTGGCGGCCTGGGACATCGATGTGCGTCCCGACTTCAAGGGCCTGCCCAAAGGCAGCGGCTCGGTGGCCAAAGGCATGGAAGTCTGGGAAGGCAAGTGCGCCTCGTGCCACGGCATCTTCGGCGAGAGCAACCAGTTCTTCAGCCCCATCGTCGGCGGCACCACCCAGGACGACATCCGGACCGGCCGCGTGGCGCGCCTGAACGACGCGTCGTATCCGGCCCGCACGACGCTGATGAAAGTGCCCACGCTGTCGACCTTGTGGGACTACATCAACCGCGCGATGCCCTGGACGCAGCCAAAATCGTTGAGCACCGAAGAGGTCTACGGCGTTACCGCCTACATCCTCAACATGGCCGACGTGCTGCCCGACACCTTCACGCTGTCGGACCAGAACATCGCCGAGGTTCAGAGGCTGCTGCCCAACCGAAGCGGCATGACCACGCAGCACCCGCTGTGGCCGGGGGCCGGGCTGGGCCGGCGCCAAGCCGATGTCAAAGCCGCGGCCTGCATGAAGAACTGCGCGGCAGCGCCCACGCTGGCCTCGTTCCTGCCTGACTTTGCGCGTGACGCGCATGGCAATTTGTCCGAGCAGAACCGCGCGGTCGGTGCGCAGCACGGCGCCGACACCAGCAAGCCGGCGGCCACGGCCGGGCCACTTGGCGCGGTGCCTGCGCCGACGCCCACGGTCGGCGCCAAACCCGAAACCGCCAGAGGCGCTTCGGCGGCCATCGCGCTGACGCGGCAACACAGCTGCGTCGCTTGCCACGGCATGGACAACCAGCTGATCGGACCGAGCTTTCTTGACGTGGCCAGGAAATACGCGGGGCGCGAAGACGGCGTGGTCTATTTGGCGGGCAAAATCAAGGGCGGTGGTTCGGGGGTTTGGGGAGCGATGCCCATGCCGGCCCAGGCCCTGGGCGAAGTCGACGCCAAGGCCATCGCCCAGTGGTTGGCCGACGGGGCGAAGCCGTAGGGCCCGCGGTTCGCCCAACCCATCACAGGTTCGTTGTTCATTTCGATATTCAGATCCAGGAGATTCCCATGCAGACACGTCGAGACATGCTTTCCCGCTCGGCCCAGGTCGGGGCGATGCTCGCCGCGGCGGGGCTGTTGCCCGGCATTGCCCAGGCCCAGGCCGCGGCCTACAACGCCGAGGCGTTCTCGGCCAAGACCATGGCCGACCTGATGAAGGCGCTGGGCGCCGCGGCACCGACCGAAAGCAAGGACGTGACCGTGACCGGCCCCGACATTGCCGAGAACGGCGCCGTGGTGCCCATCGGTGCCGCAACATCGCTGGCGGGCGTCAAGCGCCTGCTGATGTTGGTCGAGAAGAACCCGACCATGCTCAGCGCGATGTTTGACGTGACCGATGCCGTCGACGCCAACATCGCGACCCGCGTCAAGATGGGCCAGTCGTCCAACGTCATCGCCGTGGCCATGATGAACGACGGCAAGGTGCTGTTCGCGCAGAAGGAAGTCAAGGTCACGCTCGGCGGTTGCGGCGGCTGACATGGACCACCCCCGAAGCGGCTTCGCCGCTCCCCCTCAAGGGGGCCGAGGCCCGCGGCTCCAAGCCGACCTGCGTCGGCGTGGACGGGCCGAGGAATGGCCGCGTCTCGCGGCCATGCGGCCTGCAAGGCCCGCCAGCGGCCTGGCAGAGCCAGTTCCGCGGCGTCCGCTTGGGAAGACGCGCATGACGAGCAATCAATCACTTTTCTAAGGAGATCACCATGGCAGATCCGATGCGCATTCGCGCCCAAGTGGCCGGCACCGCAGCCACCGTGCGTGTGCTGATGAGCCACGAAATGGAGTCGGGCCAGCGCAAGGACGCGGCCGGCAAACCGATTCCCGCCTGGCACATCCAGGAAGTCACCGCCCAGCACAACGGCAAGACCGTCATGACCGCCCAGTGGGGCCCGTCGGTCGCGAAGAACCCGTTCCTTCAGTTCAACATCAAGGGCGCGAAGGTGGGCGACAAGGTCACCCTGTCCTGGGTCGACAACAAGGGCGACAAGCGCAGCGACGAAGCCACGGTTTCCTGATTCGCGCCACACGGAGAACACCCGATATGACACTCAAGCGCATCTTGCCAGCCCTTGCGGCGCTGCTGGCCATGGGGGCCTGGGCCCAGCCAAAATCCGCGGCCGACGGAATCGCCGAGTACCGCAAGATGCTCGAGGAAGGCAACCCCGCCGAGCTGTTCGAGGGCCGGGGCGAATTGCTCTGGAAGCAAAAGCGCGGCCCGAAAGCGGCCTCTCTTGAGCAGTGTGATCTCGGCAAAGGCCCGGGCAAGGTCAAGGGCGCGTTCGTCGAGTTGCCACGCTACTTTGCCGACACCCGCAAGGTCCAGGACCTTGAGTCGCGCTTGCTGACCTGCCTGGAAACACTGCAGGGCTTCAATGCCGACGAGATCGCCAAGACGCCGTTCGGCCGCGGCGAACAGGCCAACCTGGAAGGGTTGGTGGCCTGGATTTCGTCCGAGTCGCGCGGACAGAGATTCAACCTGCCGCAAGCCCATGGCGAAGAAAAGAAAATGCTCGAACTGGGCCAGCGCGCGTTTTTCTACCGCGCCGGACCGTATGACTTTTCGTGTGCCTCCTGCCACGCCGAGGCCGGCAAGCGCATCCGCCTGCAAGACCTGCCCGACCTGACCCGCAACCCCGGCGACGGCATCGGCTTCGCGGCCTGGCCGGCCTACCGCGTCAGCTCGGGCGAGTTGTGGGGCATGCAGCGCCGGCTCAACGACTGCTATCGCCAGCAGCGTTTCCCGTACCCGGGTTATGGGTCCGAGGTGACGATTGCCCTGGGGGTTTACATGGGTGTGAACTCCAAGGGCGCCGAGTCGATCGCGCCGGCCCTCAAGCGCTGAACCAGGGAACACCAGATGCACCCCACCCAACTCCTTGTGATTGGCGCCACGCTGGCCGCGGCGCTGACCGGTTGCGCCAGGCTTGCGCCGGCGCCCAACCTCGACGCTCAGGTCGGCGCCATGATGAAGGCGTCGTTCCGCGACCAGGGCATTGCCAAGGTCGATCGCCTGCTGCAGGACGCCTCGAACGCCGAATGTTCGGCCGCGCAAGGCAAGCCCTTGCCCGAGGCCCGCGGCAAGGCCATCGAGGCCGCCAACCTGGCCACGGTCAAGATGCCCGTCGACGGCCTGTTCCTCGGCGACTGGAAAGAGGGCGAAAGGCTGGCCCAGAACGGCCGCGGCATGACCTGGAGCGACCCGTCCGCCGCCACCAGCGCCAACGGCGGCAATTGCTACAACTGCCACCAGGTCAGCAAGGCCGAGATCTCGTTCGGCACCATCGGCCCCAGCCTCTACAACTACGGCAAGATTCGGGGCGTGGCCGACCCGGCCAGCGCGGCGTCCAGGGCCATCGTCGAATACACCTGGGGCAAGCTCTACAACGCCAAGGCCTACAACGCCTGCTCGGGCATGCCGCGCTTCGGCCACGGCGGCATGCTCGACGAAACCCAGCTCAAGCACCTGATGGCCTTGCTGCTCGACCCGAAGTCTCCAGTCAACCAATAGCCACTTTGAAGGGCGCGCGCCTTTGTGCGCCCGCTGTCCTGTCAATGAACAAACGCGAATTCGTTCAGGTGCTGGGTGCGGCCTCGGTGGCCGGGATGGGCCTGGGCCGCTTCGCCAACGCCGACGCCGCCACGGCGCAACGCGGCCTGTACGACATTGCACCGTTCGGCAATGTGTCGTTCCTGCACATGACCGACTGCCACGCGCAGTTGAGGCCGATCCACTTCCGCGAACCCAGCGTCAACCTGGGCATCGGTTCGATGCGGGGGCAGTATCCCCACCTGGTGGGTGAGTCGCTGCTCAAGAAAGCCGGCGTGCGCCCCGGCAGCGCCCAGGCACACGGCTACACCTGCGTCGACTTCGAGAATGCGGCGCGCCGCTATGGCCGCGTGGGCGGCTTTGCGCACCTGGCCACGCTGGTCAAGCAGCTCAAGGCCAGCCGGCCGGGCGCGCTGCTGCTCGATGGCGGCGACACCTGGCAGGGTTCGGCCACCTCGCTGTGGACCGGCGCGCAGGACATGGTCGAGGCGGGCTTGCTGCTCGGCGTGGACGCAATGACCGGCCATTGGGAGTTCACCCATGGCATGGAGCGCGTGAAGGAAATCGTCGAGAAGGACTTCAAGGGCAAGGTCGATTTCCTGGCGCAGAACATCAAGACCCTCGACTTCGGCGACGCTGTCTTCAAGCCCTACACGATGCGCGAGATCAACGGCGTGCCCTGCGCCATCGTCGGCCAGGCCTTCCCCTACACGCCGATCGCCAACCCGCGCTATCTGGTGGCCGACTGGAGCTTCGGCATCCAGGACGAGAACATGCAGAAGGTGGTCGACGAGGTGCGCGCCAAGGGCGCCCAGGTGGTGGTGCTGTTGTCGCACAACGGCATGGATGTCGACCTGAAGATGGCCAGCCGGGTGCGCGGCATCGACGCGATCTTCGGCGGCCACACGCACGACGGCGTGCCGGTGGC
>JAYSVE010000268.1:0-1994 GCA_043718725.1 Methylibium sp. | reverse complement strand
TGTCGAGCACACCGTCGACCCGTTCGCGCGGGATGGCCTTCATCTTGGCGATGGTTTCCCCCAGGCGCTGCACTTCCTTGGGCGCGAGGTGCTTGAGCACCTGCGACGCCTCTTCCTCGCCGAGTGACATCAGCAAAATGGCTGCGTCTTCGATGCCTTTGTCGCCCATGGTGTTTTTGCTGTCGGTCCGAAGTGTTCAGGCGGGTTCGCCACTGACCCAGCCACGCACGATGCCGGCGACCGCCGCCGGGTTTTCCTTGGTGAACTGGCGCGCCTGCGCCAACTTTTCATGCGTCCTCGGCGCCTGCAATGCCAGCGTTGCGGCGTCGGCCGGGCCGGGCAGGCTTTGCGGGTCGGCCACGACGGTGTTGAGGGTCGACCCCGGAGCGGCGCGCGGCGCGAACGCCGCCTTCATCGACGGCCGGATCATCCCGAAGAACACCAGCAGCGCCACCAGCGCCAGGCCCACCGGCACGGCGCCGGCGCGCAACAGGTCGAGCAGCTCGGGCTGCTTCCACCACGGCAGCTCGCTGGTGTTGATGGGCTCGATGCGGAACGGAGCATTGATGACCTTGACCGAGTCGGCGCGGTCCTGCTTGAAGCCGATGCTCTCCTTCACCAGCGCCGTGAGTTTTTCGATCTCCTCGGGCGCCAGCGCCACCAGCGTGGTCTTGCCCTTGTCGTCGGTCACCGAGCGGTAGTTCACCACCACCGCGGCGTTGAGCCGCTTGACGTTGCCGGTGGCATTGCGCGTCACGCGAACCGTCTTGTTGACCTCGAAATTGGTGACCGCTTCGCGCCGGCTGTTGCCCGTGCCGGTGCCGCCCTGCGCGGCCTGCAGCGGCTGGGCGGCGCCCTGCAACGGCGCGGTGGCCGCCACCGGGGGCTGGTTGCTGGTGGCGCCCGGCACGCCGCTGGGCAGGGCCGGGCCGGTGCCGCCCTGCTCGGTGGTCTGCTGGCTGCGCACCGTGGCGCTGGTGCCGGCGCCCTGGTTCGGTTTGAACTCTTCGGAGGTGTCTTCGATCCGGGCGAAGTCGACCTCGGCCGTCACGCTGGCGCGCAGGTTGGCCTGGCCCACCACCGGTTCAAGCAACTCCAGGATGCGCTTGCTGTAGCCCGACTCGATCTGGTTCACATACTGCAACTGGGCCGCGTCCAGCCCGCCCGCGCCGTTGCCCTCGGCCGTGCCGGACAGCAAGGCGCCGCTCTGGTCGAGCACGCTCACCGCCTTGGGGTTCATCTCGGGCACGCTGCTGGCCACCAGGTGGACGATGCCGGCCACCTGGGCACGGTCCAGCGAGCGGCCGGGGTGCAGGCTCAGCAGCACCGAGGCGCTGGGCTTTTGCTGTTCGCGAAAGAAGCCATTCTGATTCGGCAGCGCCAGGTGGACCCGGGCGCCCTGCACGGCGGCCATCGACGTGATGGAGCGGGTCAACTCGCCCTCCAGGCCACGCTGGAACGTCAGCCGCTCCTGGAACTGGGTCTGGCCGAAGCGGGCACCGTCCATCAGCTCGAAGCCCACCACCGAGCCCTTGGGCAGGCCGGCCGAGGCCAGCTTGAGGCGGGCGTCGTGCACCTTGGAGGCCGGCACCAGAATCGCCGCGCCGCCATCGGCATGCCGGTACGGCACGTTCATTTGCGACAACTGGGCAATGATGGCGCCGCCGTCCTTGTCGGACAGGTTGGCGTAGAGCACTTTGTAGTCGCCCTGGCCGCTCCACATCGACAGTGCCAGCACCACCGCGGCCAGAGCCGCGACGCCCAGGCCCAGCGCCATTTTGCTTTTTGCGGGCATGCTGGCCATGCGGGCGCCCAGGCCGGCGGGCGCCGGCGAAATTGCCGAGGCGTCGTTCAGTGCGACAGCGGTGTCCATCGAGGGAGGTGTCCTTGCCCGGTGAGCGGTGCTCCGGCTTGAGACGGATTATTTGGACGCCGCGCGCCAGCGGATGGGCCGAACAAGCTGACAAAGCCGGCGCAGTTCGCGCCATGCCGGC
>JAYSVE010000267.1:0-4601 GCA_043718725.1 Methylibium sp. | reverse complement strand
GCATCAAGCGCAACCGGCGCGAAAACCTGTTCGGCGCGTCGCTGGGCCGGCTGCATGCCAAGGTCGCGGTTATCGATCGCTCGACCCTCTTCGTCGGCTCGATGAACCTCGACCCCCGCTCGGCCACCATCAACACCGAACTCGGCGCGGTGATCGAGTGTCCGCCGCTGGCGCGCGAACTCAAGCGCATCATCGACATCGACCGGCTGCAAAGCGCCTACCGCGTGCGCCCGGCCGCGAGCGGCTCAGGGCTCGAATGGCTGAGCATGAATGACGACATGGAAATGATCCTGACCGAAGAGCCCGACTCGTCGTTCTTTCAACGCTTCAAGCTGTGGCTGCTCAGGCCCTTCGTGCCGGAGTCGCTGCTGTGAGCCGCCGCGGGGAAGCGCGGATGCAATCGCGCGCCGTCGGTGGCTCACCTCAGGCCTGCGCTGCCTTGTCGCATGGGGCTTCGATTCGGCCTGAGCCGCGCGCGCACATGCACACACTGCCAACCCGGGTAGCAAAGTCTGGCAAGATCGATTCGGCTGTTTTTCACCGAAGGAGTGTCCCGTGAACAAGTTCCTGGCGTTCGCTTTTGCCTGGCTGGCCGTCGTGTTGCCCGCACAGGCGGCGCTCGATCTCGGCGAGCGGGCGCCCGACTTCACCGCCGCCGCGTCGCCGGGGGGCAAGCCGTTCACCTTCTCGCTGGTCGAGTCGCGCGCCAAGGGGCCGGTGGTGCTGTATTTCTTTCCGGCCGCGTTCTCCGACGCCTGTTCGATCGAGGCGCACGAGTTCGCCGAGGCGGCTCCGAAGTTCGAGGAACTGGGCGCCACCGTCATCGGCGTGTCGACCGACGACATCGAGACGCTGGGTCGCTTCTCGGTGAAGGTCTGCCAGGGCAAGTTTGCGGTTGCCTCCGACTCGGCCATGAGCATCATCAAGGCCTACGACGCGGCCATGACGACCCGCCCCGACTTCGCCAACCGCATCTCCTACGTGATCGCGCCCGACGGCTCGGTGGTCTACAGCTACATGAGCCTGAACCCGACCAAGCATGTCGAGAAGACCCTGGCCGCGCTGCGCCAGTGGCGTGAGGCCAAGGGCCGCAAGTAAGGCCGTCGGGCCTGGCCCCGGTTGGCACCGTGCGGCCGCGCAGCCCGCGCGACGAGCGGGCCGGCCATCACCATCATTGTGCTCAGCTTCCAGGGGCCCGAAGGCGGGCTCACGTCGTGCCGTCGATCATCGTCTCGCTGCGCTGGCGCTGGCGCTGGCGTTGCAGGGTCTCGCTGCGCTGGCGCTGCCGCTGGCGTTGCAGGGTCTCACCACCACCGTCACCGCGCCGGCCATCCACGCGCTGGGCACCCTGACAACCGCCATTTCATTGCTGGTGATTGCGCTGGCATTGAGCGCCGCCGCTTGGCTGGGCCGGCGCGGCCGGCGCCAACGCGCCTGAGGCCCACGCGGCCGCACCGGCAAACACCGCCGACCGGATTCACGGCTACCCCGCACGCGACGCTGATGGACCACCCGTGGCCGCCGGGGGCCAGCCGCTGGGCAGCGCGCTATTTCTTCACGTCGGTTCCGGCTTCGGTGGTGACCGGCAGCTTGCCGGCCTTGTTGGCCTTGGCCAGCTCGGCACGGTTCCTGGCGCGCTCGGCCTTGCGCTCGGCGGACGTTGACTTGGCGGCCATCGGCTTGTCCTGCGTGCCTTCGGCGACCTTGGGCACCTCGCCCTTCTTGTTGGCGGCGGCCAGGTCCGCGCGCCGCTGGGTGGCCGCTTCGGCACGTTCCGCTTTGGTCAGTTTCGGGCCGCTCGGCGCCGGAACCTGGGTGGCTTCGGCGGCCTGTGCGCCAAATGCGACCAGACCGAGTGTGATGGCAAGGGATGAGAGCAGGTGTTTGTTCATGATGCAGACGCGTCTTGCGCCGTTGGTGGTTGACCCCTGAATTGGGCAACAGCCGCGCCGCGCCGGCATTGACCCAGCGCAAGCCCGCCCCCCCGGTGCGCCTCATCGTGACGGCACGGCGTCCCGGTCGATGCGGTCACGTTCGAGCCGGTCGTCGACGACGGCGAGCGCGGCCGACAGCCCGAGCATCGACAGGATGCAGACCAGCACCAGCGCCATCAGGCTGGTTCGTATCGATCGAGGCGCTGCCCAGACCCGGCGCCAAAGGCGGGGTGGCGTGGCTGTCGACGAAGCGGTCATGCAAGGGCGCGGCCGCAAGGCCTCAAGCGCAGGCAAACCGATAGACGCCCTGCGCATCCATCTGGCGCAGCAACCTGCCCCGCAGCCACAGCGCATGCAGGTGCGCGATCGACTCGCCCATCGCAAAGGCGGTCTGGTGCACGTCGAGCTTGCGCTTGAACAGCACCATCAACAGGTCCGCGGCACTTTGCGGCGCCTCGGCGCAGGCCGCCATCACGTCGGCAAACCGGTCGTCGTGATGCTGCGTGAGTTGATCGATGCGGGTGTGCAGCCCACGGAACGGCCGGCCGTGCGAGGGCAGCACCAGCGTGTCGGCCGGCAACCCGCGCATGCGGGCAATCGAGTCCAGGTAGAGCGGCAAGGGGTTGCCCTCGGGCTCGATGTCGATCACGCTGACGTTGGTTGAAATGCGCGGCAGCACCATGTCACCGGAGATCAGCACGCCCAGGGCTTCACAGTGCAGCGAGATGTGCTCGGGCGCGTGGCCGTGGCCGACATGGCAAGTCCACGGGTGGCCGCCAATGCGCAGCACGTCGCCGTGCATCAGGCGGCGGTACTGCTCGGGCACCTTGGGCACCATGCTGGCGTAGTAGTTGCCGCGGCCCTTGATCTTGGCGATCGATTCATGATCGGTCAGGCCATGGCTGACCATGAAGCGCGCGGCATGGACGCCGCCGACGCCGGCGGTGGTGGTGGCCCCGCTGGCCATGCGCGCGACGGTGTAGTCGGTGGCGCTGATCCACAGCCGCACGCCCCACTTCTCGGTCAGCCAGTGCCCCAGGCCAAGATGATCGGGGTGCATGTGGGTGCAGATCACGCGCAGCACCGGCAGGCCACCCAGTTCGGCCGCGAACACCTGTTCCCAGGCATTGCGGGTGGTGTCGTCGGCGATGCCGCAATCGACGATGGTCCAGCCCGGTTGGCCATCGAACTTATCGCGCAGCAACCACAGGTTGATGTGGTTCAGCGCGAACGGCAGGCTCATGCGCACCCAGCGCGCACCGGGGGCCACATCCAGCGCGGTGCCCAGCGCCGGCAGCGTGTCTCCCAACGGGTAGGTGAGCTGCTTTTCCTGTTCGTTCATCATGGGGCCACCCTCCGCTGCAACCGATACACTTTACGCATACGTCAATTGCAGCCAGTGTAAGACCCCATGCCGGACGCCATTGCCGCCCCCGCGTCGCAAACCTTCACCATTGGCGAACTCGCCCGCGAGTTCGAGGTAACGACCCGCGCCATCCGCTTCTACGAAGACCGCGGCCTGCTCGATCCGCGGCGCAGCGGCCGCCAGCGCGTCTACACCGCGCGTGACCGCACCCGGCTGAAACTCACGCTGCGCGGCAAGCGCCTGGGGCTGACGCTGGCCGAGGTCAAGACGCTGGTCGACATGTACGAGTCGCCGCGCGACACGCAGCCGCAACTGAAGAAATTCCTCCTCGTGCTGGCCCACCACCGCGAACGGCTCGAACGCCAACGCGCCGATCTGAACGCCACGCTGGACGAGGTGCGCGCCCACGAACTCGAAGCCCAGCACCTGCTGCTCGGCGGCGGGGCCAGGATGCGACGCGCCTGACAGCGGTGGGCCCGCACGACCGAATCGAACCCCAAGGATGCCCGCCATGAACGACCTGCCCGGCCTGAACTTCCAGCTCGGCGACGACATCGACGCGCTGCGCGACGCGGTGCGCGACTTTGCGCAGACCGAGATCGCGCCGCGCGCCGCGGAAATTGACGCCGCCGACCAGTTCCCAATGGACCTGTGGCGCAAGATGGGCGCCTTGGGCGTGCTGGGCGTGACGGTGGGTGAGGAGTACGGCGGCGCCGGCATGGGCTACCTGGCCCACATGATCGCGATGGAAGAGATCAGCCGCGCCAGCGCCAGCGTCGGGCTGAGCTATGGCGCGCACAGCAACCTGTGCGTCAACCAGATCAGGCGCAACGGCAGCGAGGCGCAAAGACTCAAGTACCTGCCCCGGCTGATCAGCGGCGAGCACGTCGGCGCGCTGGCGATGAGCGAAGCCGGCGCCGGCAGCGACGTGATCGGCATGCAACTCAAGGCCGAGGACAAGGGCCACCACTACCTGCTCAATGGCACGAAGATGTGGATCACCAACGGCCCCGACGCCGACACGCTGGTCGTCTACGCCAAGACCGAACCGCAACTCGGCGCGCGCGGCGTGACGGCCTTCCTCGTCGAAAAGGGCATGCCCGGCTTCAGCGCCACAAAGAAGCTCGACAAGCTCGGCATGCGCGGCAGCCACACGGCAGAGCTGGTGTTCCACGATGTCGAGGTGCCCGTCGAGAACGTGCTGGGCCACCTGAACGGCGGCGCCAAGGTGTTGATGAGCGGGCTGGACTACGAGCGCGCGGTGCTCGCCGCCGGCCCCATCGGCATCATGCAGGCGGTGA
>JAYSVE010000266.1:0-1999 GCA_043718725.1 Methylibium sp. | reverse complement strand
TTGAGCGAATCGGGCACCTCGCCGGCGACGATGCGCTGCGCCAGGCCTTCGACGATGGCGGTCTTGCCGACACCCGGCTCGCCGATCAGCACCGGGTTGTTCTTGGTGCGCCGCTGCAGCACCTGGATGGCGCGGCGGATCTCGTCGTCGCGGCCGATCACCGGGTCGAGCTTGCCCAGACGCGCGCGCTCGGTCAGGTCGAGGGTGTACTTCTTGAGCGCTTCGCGTTGGCCCTCAGCCTCGGCGCTGTCGACCTTTTGGCCGCCGCGCACGGCGTCGATCGCGGCTTCGAGCGTCTTGCGCGTCAGGCCATGCTCCTTGAGCAGCGGGCCGACGGCCGACTTGGCATCCGCCGCGGCCAGCAGGAACATTTCACTGGCGATGAACTGGTCGCCGCGTTTGGTCGCCTCTTTCTCGGCCGCCTGCAGCAATGCGCCCAGGTCACGCCCGGACTGCACCTGTTCACCGCCCTGCACCTGCGGCAGCTTGGCCACCTCGGCTTCGAGCGCGGCCTGCAATTTTGTGGTGTTGACGCCGGCGCGCGCCAGCAAGGCCTTGGGGCCATCGGTCTGCGCCAGCATGGCCAGCAGCACATGGGCGGGCTCGATGTACGGGTTGTCGCGGTGCAAGGCCAGGCTTTGGGCCTCGCCCAGGGCTTCCTGGAATTGGGTGGTGAGTTTGTCGAGTCGCATCTGAAAACCTCCGGTTGAACGGCAGGTTGGGCAACAGGCGGGAGTTTTCAAGGTGGCCGAGCCGCGCCATTGCGCTTCGTCAAGCAACCCTCGCAACGGCAACTCGCCGCAGCAGTATGTGCTGGCGGTGAGGCGGGCCGACGCTGCAGCACAAGGCAGAAAGCCCCCGTTCGAGCGGCCGGGGGCTTCCAGGTCTGACGAGCCGCATGCACTTCGGCATGCGGCATAACGGGCTCAGGGCCCGGACACAGGCGCCTGCACCGGGTTGCGGCGTGTCGCCGTGCTCGTGTCGCCGAGCTGGCGGTACCCGTTGTAGCCCCAGGCCCAGACCGTCCCGTCCGTGCGCCGCACCACCGCGTGTTCCTGGGTCAGCGCAATCTCGGCCACCCCCCCGAAGGTGTTGCCCGCGGCGTCCTTCACCGCGGTCGGATTGATCTGGTACGTCGTCGTCGTGTTGTCACCCAGTTGCCCGATGTGGTTGCGGCCGGAGGCCCATACCGTCCCGTCCGCTTTCAAGAACATCGTGTAGTAGTCACCCGCGGCCGCGGCAACGATGCCCGTCAAGGGGTTGCCGGCGAGGTCCTTGACGACCGTGGGCCGCGAGCGATCCGCCGTCGTGCCGTCGCCCAGCTCACCATAGTTGTTTTCACCCCAGGCATAGGCGGTCCCGTCGGACTTGACCGCCGCCGAGTTGCTGAGCCCGGCCGCGATCGACACCACACCGGACAAGGCAACCCCGGGCGTCACGTCGGCCCGGACCGGGATCGCAACCGTGCTGGTCGGCAGCCCGTCCCCCAGTTGGCCGCGGTGGTTGCGGCCCCAGGACCACACGGTGCCGTCGGACTTCAAGGCCATCGAGTGGTATTGCCCGGCGACCACCTTGGCCACGCCAGTGAATCCGCCGCCGCCAGGCGCCAGCACCTGGACCGGGTTCAGCCGTGTCGTCGTCGTGCTGTCGCCCAGTGTCGCGTAGCCGTTGTAGCCCCAGGCCCAGACCGAGCCATCGAGCTTGACCGCCAGCGTAAAGTTCTGCCCCGCTGAAACCTGCCTGACGGAGGTGAAGGGAACGCCGGCGGCATCCTTCACCTGAACCGGGCTGGTTCGGGTGGTGGTGCTGCCCTCGCCCAGGGCCCCGCCATTGGCACTCCAGCCCCAGACGGTGCCATCGGACTTGACGACCATGGTGTGGTCGAAGCCCGCCGATGCCACCGAAACGCCGGTCAGGACGCTGCCATCGGCGTTCTTGGCGCGTGTTGGTGCGCCAGGTGTCACCGTTTCGGAGCCCACGCCCATCAGCCCGGAATCGG
>JAYSVE010000265.1:0-2002 GCA_043718725.1 Methylibium sp. | reverse complement strand
CTCGGCCGACACCGAAGAGCCGCAGACGCCATGAGTCGTCAAGACTTGCGCTGATCGGCCGCCGCGGCGCACCTGCGAATCCGCGGCGCGACGAACAGCCCGGGCTTCACCCCTTTCATCCGGCTCAAGCCCGGGACGCATCACGCAAACAATGGCCAGGCAACCGGAATTACTTTCCCGCCATGGCCGACCCCAACGCCCAAGACCGCAACCTACCCGCATCGCAACGCAAGCTCGACAAGGCGCGCGAAGACGGCCAACTGCCGCGCTCGCGCGACCTGGGGCACTTCGCGGCGCTGGCCGCGGCGGCCGCGGCGCTGATGGCGCTGGCCCCGCAGGTGACCCGGCTGCTGCAGGAAATGCTGGCCGGCGCGCTGCGCCTGCGGCCCGGTTCTCTGGGCGACCCCGGCGTCATGGTCGAGCGCCTGCACGAACTCACGCTGACGCTGCTGTGGGTGGTGCTGCCGGTGGGGCTGCTGATGAGCGCGGTGGCGCTGGCCGCAGGCGTCGCGCTGGGCGGCTGGAACTGGACCTGGAAGCCGCTCGCGCCCAACTTCGGCAAGCTCAACCCGATCACCGGCCTGCCGCGCATCTTTGCCAAGCAGCAGCTCGTCGATGCGCTCAAGGCCAGCCTGCTGGCGCTGATCCTGGGCAGCATCGGCGCGCTGTACCTGAAGAGCCACCTGAACGACTTTGTCGGCGCGCTGGGCCTGGCGCTGCCCGCAGCCATCGCGCAGATGAGCCAGACGGTGTTCAGCGGCATGCTGCTGCTGCTGCTGGCGCTGGCGCTGTTTGCCGCCATCGATGCGCCGCTGCAAAAGCTTCTGCATGCCAACAAGCTGAAGATGAGCAAGCAGGAAGCCAAGCAAGAGCACAAGGAGCTCGAAGGCAACGCCGAGATCAAGGCCAAGATCAAGCAGCGCATGCGCGAGATGGCCAACCGCCGCATGCTGGCCGCGGTGCCCACCGCCGACCTGGTGGTGATGAACCCGACCCACTATGCCGTCGCGCTCAAGTACGACGACGCGCGCATGGGCGCGCCGCGCGTGGTCGCCAAGGGTGCCGACCTGCTGGCCATGACGATCCGCGACAGCGCCCGCGACGCCAAGGTGCCGGTGCTGCAAGCCCCGACGCTGGCGCGTGCGCTCTATGCGCATGCAGATATTGATCGCGAAATCCCGGCCGCGCTGTTCAACGCCGTCGCCCAGGTGCTCGCCTATGTGTACCAGTTGCGCGCGGCCATCGCCGGCCGCGCTGTGATGCCGGGCGACCTGCCCGCGCTGAACGTGCCGCCCGAACTGGACCCGCACCACCCCGCCCCACCCGCTCCCGAGGACGCCGAATGAACACCCTGCTGCGGCGCCTGCAATCGGCACTGGGCCCGAACGCGACGGCCATCAAGGCGCTGATGGCGCCGATGTTCATCATCATGGTGCTGGCCATGATGGTGCTGCCCCTGCCGCCGTTCGTGCTGGACCTGCTGTTCACCTTCAACATCGCGATGGCGCTGATGGTGATGGTCGTGGCCAGCTACATGCTGCGCCCGCTGGACTTTGCGGCGTTCCCCACCGTGATCCTGCTGACCACCTTGCTGCGCCTGTCACTCAACGTGGCCTCCACCCGCGTGGTGCTGCTCGAAGGCCACAGCGGCCCGGGCGCGGCGGGTGCGGTGATCGAGTCGTTCGGGCACTTCCTGATCGGCGGCAACTTCGCGGTCGGGCTGATCGTCTTCGCGATTCTTGTCGTGATCAACTTCATGGTCGTCACCAAGGGCGCCGAGCGCATCGCCGAGGTCGGCGCGCGTTTCACGCTCGACGCGATGCCGGGCAAGCAGATGGCCATCGACGCCGACCTGAACGCCGGCCTGATCGACGAGAAGGAAGCCCGCCGCCGGCGGCTGGAGGTGGGCGAAGAGGCCGAGTTCTTCGGCTCGATGGACGGTGCCTCCAAGTTCGTGCGCGGCGATGCGATGGCCGGGCTGCTGATCCTGGTCATCAACATC
>JAYSVE010000264.1:0-2003 GCA_043718725.1 Methylibium sp. | reverse complement strand
TGACCCCGCGGGTGGTGCGCGACGCCGACCGCGGCGCCAACAGCACGGCGGCGGCGCCCATCGGCCGGGTCGACGCCTTCATCGGCAACCCGCCGGCGATGGTCAAGGTGCAGCTCGGCCCGGTCGAGGGTCTGCGGCAAGGCGCGGTGCGCACCTGGGAGGTGTCGGTGATGACGGTGCGCATGCTGGGCCGCATGCTGATCGGCGAGGCCTCGCTGCGCAACCTCAGCGGGCCCCTGACGATCGCCGACGTGGCTGGCCAATCGGCCCAGCAAGGGCTGGCCTATTACCTGGGCTTCCTGGCCCTGGTGAGCGTGAGTCTGGGGGTGTTGAACCTGCTGCCGCTGCCCATGCTCGATGGGGGCCACCTGATGTACTACATTTTCGAGGGCCTGACCGGGCGACCGGTCTCCGACGCCTGGCTCGCCCGACTGCAGCGAGGCGGCATCGCCGTGCTGCTGCTGATGATGTCGGTGGCCCTCTTCAACGATGTTGCCCGCCTGCTGGGCCTGCACTGACCGCAACCCGATGCTTCCTACTCCTGCTGTACGTTTCATCCGCCCGGCCACCGCCGTGGTGGCCATCGCCCTGGCGTTGGCCGCGCCCGCCGCGAGGGCCATCGAGCCCTTCGTGTTGCAGGACATCCGCGTCGAAGGCCTGCAGCGCACCGACCCGGGCACGGTGTTCGCCGCCTTGCCCTTTCGCGTCGGCGACACCTACACCGACGAAAAGGCCGCCGCTGCGCTGCGTGCGCTGTTCGCCACCGGGCTGTTCAAGGACGTGCGGGTCGAGATCGACGGCAAGGTCGCGGTGCTGGTGGTCGAGGAGCGGCCGGTCATCCAGACCGTCACCTTCGTCGGCCTGAAAGAGTTCGACAAGGACACCTTGTCCAAGTCGCTGAAGGACGCCGGCATCGGCGAGGGCCTGCCCTTCGACCGTGCGCTGATCGACCGTGCCGAGCAGGAGATCAAGCGCCAGTACCTGTCGCGCAGCCTCTACGGTGCCGAGGTGGTGACCACCATCACGCCGACCGAACGCAACCGCGTCAACGTCAGTTTCGCGATGACCGAAGGCGATGCGGCCAAGATCCGAGAGGTTCGCATCGTCGGCAGCAAGGCGTACAGCGAGAGCACGCTGACCCGGTTGATGGACCTGACCACCAGCGGCTGGCTGACCTGGTACACCAAGAGCGACCGCTATTCGCGCGCCAAGCTCAATGCCGACCTCGACACCCTGCGCGCCCATTACCAGAACAACGGTTACCTCGAGTTCAACATCGAGACCGCGCAGGTCACGATCTCGCCCGACAAGCAGGACATCACACTGACCATCACGGTCAGCGAGGGCCTGCCCTACACCGTGACCCAGGTGCGCCTGGCCGGCGACTACCTGGGCAAGGAGGAAGAGTTCAAGAGCCTGGTCGCCATCCGCGCCGGCGAGCCCTACCGGGCAGCCTCGGTCACCGCCACCACCAAGGTCTTCACCGACCGTTTCGGTACTTTCGGCTATGCGTTTGCGCGGGTCGATCCGCGCACCGAGATCGACCGCGCCAATGGCACGGTGGCCGTGGTGCTGGCGGCCGATCCGCAGCGCCGGGTCTATGTGCGCCGCATCGACGTGGCCGGCAACACCCGCACCCGCGACGAGGTGGTGCGGCGCGAGTTCCGCCAGCTCGAGTCATCCTGGTACGACGGCGAGCGCATCAAGCTGTCGCGCGACCGCACCGAACGGCTGGGCTACTTCAAAGAAGTGAGCGTCGACACCAACGAGGTCGCCGGCACGGCCGACCAGGTCGACCTGTCGGTCACCGTGGCCGAAAAGCCCACCGGCAACCTGCAACTCGGCGTCAGCTTCTCCAGCGCCGACCGGCTGGCGTTCAACGCCTCGCTCAAGCAGGACAACGTGTTCGGCTCGGGCAACTACCTGGGCATCGAGCTCAACACCAGCAAGACCGGCCGCAGCATGGTGTTCTCGTCGATCGACCCGTACTTCACGGTCGACGG